>JBDLUG010000038.1:0-10859 GCA_039805405.1 Bacteroidota bacterium | reverse complement strand
TACGAACTCAAAACCAACGAAGCCGCTGACGACTACAGTGGACTTGCGCGCTTTGTCACCGCCCTGCACGCCACGACGAGTACTCAGGCTCTGTGTGCCCTGGATTCCGTATTCAACGTCAACAGCTACTTAAAATGGCTCGCCTGGGAGGTTACCACGGGCCATTGGGACAACCACTCGTTCAACAAGAACAACTTTTACCTCTACGAGGACCCCGCCAGCGGACTCATTGAGTTCATCTCGTACGACGCCGACAATACGTTCGGGGTGGACTGGTTCAACATCAACTGGGCGACGCAGTCGCCGTTTCAGTTCGGAACCTACCCGCTCTACACTAAAATCCTCACCAATCCCGCGGCTCAACGGCGTTTGAAGCTGTTTCTCAACGAATTCGGAACCCTTGCCGGGTCCGCCGCATGGCGCAACCGAAACGAAGCGCTGAGGGCCCAATTGGCTCCGTTTGTCGAGGAAGACCTCTACCGAACCTACGACTACGGCTACGATTCGCTCGACTTTTGGAACGCCCTAGACGCTGCAGCAGGCGCCCACGTCAAATCGGGCATACACCCCTTTATGACTTCGCGCATCGCCGCTACTTCGAGTCAGGTGCCTTCTGCAAATGTGGAACCCATCGTATTTACCCCTCGCCTTTCTGGCCACGGTGGAATAGGTGCGATTCCGGTACAGGTCGAAGTTTGGGACGAGTCCACGCCCAGCGTGGTGCTCCACTACCAGCCAAACGGTGGGTCGTGGCAATCCCTAACCCTTTTTGACGACGGAACCCACGGTGACGAACTAGCCGGCGACCGGCTCTTTGGCGGCCTCGTTCCTGCGAGCGTTGGCGGAATCACCTACTACGTAACCGCCACCGACGACCAGAACGCCACCACTTCTGCTCCATGTAGCCCGGCTTTTTGGGCAACCTATGCGCACCCCAATGTGCTGATCAACGAAGCCTGCAGCGACAACGCGACGGGTGCGGTCGCTCCGAACGGGTCGCGCGAGGATTGGATCGAGTTGCGGAATCCAAGCGCGAGCCCCGTAAGCCTCAACGGCCTCTTTTTGAGCGACAGCGATTCCAATCCCGGAAAGGCTTCGCTCAACGGCCACAGCATTCCCGCCAACGGACGCCTGCTCTTTTGGGCTGCGGGCGGAACCAGCTTTACCCGCGCACTCGACTTTAAACTGGCCAAGGACGGTGAGGGTTTGACCCTGAACGCCCAATCAAACGGAAGCTGGGTGCGCCTTGACGAAGTGCGCCTCCCGCCCCTCTTGCCCGATCAATCCTTTGGTCGCCGCCACGACGACGCATTCACGTGGGTGGTTTTTGACCAGTTTGCGAGCCCAAACGCTCCGAATTCCGGAACATTAAGCAGTCCTGAAGTCAATCTGCAGCCCGCGCTCCTCGCCTACCCCAATCCGTATGCATCAGCGCTGTCAATGGTCAATTCGGGCACCACAGAGCTCGCTGTAACCGTATTCAACGCGTACGGACAGCTACTGGGGCAGTACCGTATTGAGGCTGGCGGAACCCTTCTGCATTCAGACGACGGGGCTCCCGGTCTGCGGATTCTTCACGGCAGCAACGGCCAAACCCTCAAGGTGCTCAAGCAGTAGCTTCTCGCTACTCGCGGCTCGTGCGTCGACGGCGTAGAACGTCATAGCGCAACCAGACGGCCCAAGCGGCGTATGCCGAAACCTTGTAGCCGACGTAGCCGTCGAGGATTCCGCCCCGAAGCACGAAGTGCTTGACAAAGCGCCATGCAGGCTTAAGTACTGTGTGGTACGGCGTGATGTGCGGCGTGCGCGCGTCGTAGTCGCCCGCCTGCCACTCGGCGTAGCGGCGAAGTTTGGCCTCCCAGGACGGCAGATCCACAAAGGTGTTGTGGTTCATGCGGTGCTTAAGGCGTCCGATCGGCCCTTGGGCCACGATTTCAGAATGGACTTGCTTGGGCGCGTAGCGGCAACGGTCGCGCTGAAAGAGGCGAATTACTTTGTCGCCCTGCCAACCCGAAAAGCGCACCCGGCGTCCGAGGAAGTGATTGGCCCGGTAAATCCAGTAGCCGTCGTGCGGATCGACTGCGTCGGTATGGCGCCAGGCCAAAACCTCAGCATGAAGCTCAGGGCGCAGCCATTCGTCTGCATCCAGCAGCAAAATCCACGAATGCGACGCCTGTGGGATGGCCCAGTTCTTTTGGGACGCGGAATGTTCGTAATCCCGCTGAATGATTCGAGCGCCCCACCGTGATGCAATGGCCAATGTTTCGTCTGTAGACCATGAGTCTACGATAAGGAGCTCGTCGTAGAGACCCTGGCACGAGTCTATGCAGCGCTCGAGGGTCCCGGCAACATTAAAGGTCGGAATGAGAAGGGTGACCTGCTTCACGGTGCGCAAGGTAGCGACAGACTTAAGTTTGCACCCAACATGGTTGCCCCCTACTTCACGCTAAATCAAACGTCCGAAGGCCTTTTCAAGGACCGCGGGTCGGCGTTTCACGCGATGGTGGTTCCGGTGGATTCACCCGAGTCGTTTCACGAAGCCATGGCAGCATGGGTGGCCCAGCACCGCGGCGCACGCCACCACGCTTGGGCGTTCCGGATCCGAAGTAGCGTGGGCCTCGAAGAGCGAAGCCATGATGCGGGCGAGCCCAACCACAGTGCGGGAACGCCAATTCTACATGCCCTTCAATCGTATGAGGTGCAGGACGTAGGCGCCGTGGTTACGCGGTACTTCGGGGGCATTAAGTTGGGCGTCGGAGGACTCATTACCGCGTACCGAGGGGCAGCTGAGGTCGCCCTCGAGCACGCAGAACGGGTCATTCGCCACCCAGAGGCGCTTGCTGAACTAGAGCTGCCGTACGAACTACTTGGACGAATGGAGGCCGACGCCACCGATCCCCGGATTCGATGGATCGAACGTCATTTTGGTGCAATCGTAACCTTAAAGGTCGCCGTATGGGCCGAGGCTCAAGGTGAATGGGAAGCTCACTGGAACCAGTGCTACCCCCTTAAATGGAATTGGGTGGCTAAAGGCCAATCACAGAACTAATCGCCTCCGCAAACTGGGGGGCCTTGCTGCCTAAGTAGGTTAGTTCTGCAATCGGAAGTTCTAAGACGACCGAATCCTCTGTAAAGACGACCTCCCAGTGGCGTCCCTCATTCATTCGGGAACCACGAAGCGATAAAATAGCAGGTGCACTAAAGTGTTCTTCGTGGCGTGGCTCTGTGCGCAGCAAGACTCCGCCACGTGTGAGCACGTACACGACCTCGCGTTCACCCTCGTGGGGTAAAATATCGAGCGACTCGTATACTCCGAGTCGAATATGAGAAGCCAGCGCCGTGCGCTGGTCCGCTGTCAATGTATCAAATGGCTCGACGCGGTGCAGTTCTTCGGCCATTCGTTGAACAGCAATGTCCAAGGTCATAGGTTAATGTATAGGGTACTTAAAGGTACGCTTTTTTTCACGACCCCCACACCAAGACGATTGCCAACGCCACGTACAGGACAAAGTAGAGCACATACTTTGGCTGAAGCGCCTCTCCAAAACGGATGCGAAAAGCCGAGACATTAACAAGTACGTTGAAGTTGGTAAGAATGCTGTGCACAATGACTCCACCCCACCAAAGTGCTGCACCAGAAAGGGCTTGCCCCATTGAGCTCAGGACTGACTGTTCTGCCATATTCCGCCACATGAAGCGATCGTCCCACCGACCGTTTGGCCGAACTACGGCCCAGGCAATTGCTAAGATTAACACGCCCCATTCTGTGGACACTAGGGTTCTCCAGAATCCGAACTCATGAATTGCGATTCCGTACAACGGGAAGTATGTTCCCCAAATGATTCCCACGAGGAACGGCATGAAGCGCAGCGCACCCCGCTGAAGAACCCAAAGCCCGCGGTCCCTCCACAAAATAGTGACTTGAGCCGCCAGCAAAATGGCAATTACGACCAATCGAATCGGTGAAATGAGTTCTCCGAGCAGCCATCCGACGGCCACGGCGACCATGAGGTGAAGGCTGCCGCCAAAAAACACCAGTTGGGCCGGCATCGAGCGGATGCTGAGCGTGAACAGGACAAGGCCCAATCCACCGAATACGCCAAGCCCCAGAAGCAACAATGTGCTCAAGTCGAATTGCCCGTATGCTGCTTCGAGGCTATTGGGCGCTAAAATTGCCGTCCCGAGGTGTACCCACACGATTACCATCACCGAGCGAAGGAGCACAAAACGCTGGGGGTACTCTGCCATACCGGGACTGCGCCAAAGCGTGTTGGCACGACCTAACAATACCAAACTCAGCGTTTCGGCGAGTACGGCGAGGGTGAGTAAAAGCGTGGGTGAGTCGATAGGGTACATATTGTGTACCTAACTTAAGTTTGTAGAATGATCGCCAAAGGTACTGAGGTTCACTTCGACGCACTGCGCATCGAAATTCAGCGAAGGTTTGGCCGCCCCATTCTGACCAAAACCGACTGCCAGAATCTTGAGGAACGTCTCTACGACGAGCTCGGAAGCATGGTGTCCTACAACACATTGCGCAGGTTTTTTGGGTTGGTCCCGGGCGGAACCCCTCGGGGTGCCGTGCTTGATATTTTAAGCACGTACTGTGGGTTTGCCACCTTTAAAGAGTTCACCCTTGATGTTCGAAGATTTCAGTTTTACTACGACTGGACGCAAGCCATTGACCGAGATCGGTGGACCGAGCCGGAACGGGATGCCCTTTTGGCTCGCATTGCCCAAGAAGATTTCAACGCCCAATCCATTTTTCTGTGGATCCTCTTTAAACTGACCACACAGGCCCCTGTAACCGACTGGTTTTATTGGCTTGATCACCCCATATGGGACGATGGCGAGTTCACCAAGACGCAATTGGTCTTTTTCTCAAACAGCCTCGCCGACGAGTTTCGAATGCGGCTTGCCAATCAAGACGAAATGGAGGTTTTGTCCTCCAATCCGCGGGCATTTCGCTTTGTCTGTCACTTTTTTGCCGACTACGAAACCATTCAGCACGGCTACATGGCCAATGCCATTGATGCGATGGCCAAGCATACCGACGTGCCCTTGTACTACTTCGGACTTCGCGTCATGCAAAACTTCTTGTCGGGCAACTGGGATTCGATCAAACCTTTTGCGCTCGCTGCTGTGCAGCATGCCCCCAGAGAAGGCGACTACCCCATTCTGATCAGTCGCTACTTCTGCGCGCGATTCTGGGTGCACTATTTGGACTTCGGAACCTGGGATCCGCAACTCACCCGCGACTACCTCGACTGTGCGAAAAGTTTGGACCCCCACTACCACTACCTACTCGGAATGGAATTTTTACCCATCGCGAGTATTATGGGGTTTAGCGCACCTGTGCTCCAGATTATGAAGTCGGGAATCTTTGAATTTGACCTGCGCAGCACCTGGTCTGCAGCCGTGGACGCCGACCTTTCGCGACTTGCCCTGATGCTGTCTGAAGCACAGCAAGGCAATATTCAGGCATACCTCGGACACCGGTCGCAGCTCCAAACCGACTTTTGGTACAAGGCATACCGGCGCTACCTGCAGGCGCTCTGCCATGCGGCTGACCTTTTGATCGGAATTCCGACTTCAGAATTCGCTGAGAGCTACAACCTGTTTCCGGGAATCCAGAAGGCCGTAGCCCTCAGAATGGGCCAAGCATAAAAAAAAGCCCCGAAGGGCTTCTGGTTGGTTTGGTGTGAAG
The DNA here is from genome assembly GCA_039805405.1 of Bacteroidota bacterium. GTDB lineage: Bacteria > Bacteroidota > Bacteroidia > Flavobacteriales > Schleiferiaceae > TMED14. The sequence goes on along the minus strand of JBDLUG010000038.1, from coordinate 5,152 downwards.
CCCTAGGGCCACTACAAATATGGTACAGCTTCTGTACCGGCTAGGGTACGAACTGGGTACATATTAACGTTCACTCGGACGGTAGCGCCAACCTTGTTCAACAGGGACGGCATCGACCTGGTCCCACCGAACCAAGACCGCGAGTCCATCTTCAACCTCTCGTATGGGCAACCCGGACGTGCGGGCGAGCATCGACGCACTGGCGAGTTCACCGGCGCGCATGAGGTGCAGGATTCGAAGCTGATCAGAGGTTGCTTTAACCTCACCAGCAAACTTCAAGTTGATGGACTCAAGCAGAACTCTGTTGGCCTTGTAGTTCGCGGCTCCGCGCCGAACATAGGCGCGCCAGAGGTCTTGATCCTCGTCGTGTGCCAAGTGGGGCGCTAGGATTGACGGCGGAACCTCTACCACCAGCACCGACTTATGGTCCCAACGTTCCTCTCGTGCAGAAACTGGAACCTCAGGCCGGGTGTGCAGTTGTGCGGCGCCTTGGATCATGTAAAATTCTTCGTCGATGCGGCATCCGGCCACAGAACCGGAATCGCGCACACCCACCACAATTTGCCCTCCCAAACCATTGGCAAAGGCTACCAGGGTTTTGGCAATCTTGCGCTGGCTGTCGACGCGAAGCTTAAATTCTAAAATGTCGGATTCTTCACGGCGCATGGTTCCGAAGGTAGCACGTAACTTAAGGCCATGAAGATGTGGAAGGAATTTCGCGAATTTGCCTTAAAGCGCAACGCGATGGATCTGGCGATCGGGGTTGTACTCGGTTCAGCGTTTCAAAAAATTGTCGATGCGCTCGTGCAGCAAGTGCTTATGCCTCCGCTCAATTGGCTTTCGGGAAACGTCGATACGGCGTCGTGGACACTCAATTTGGGTGATGTACCCATCGGTATTGGCGCGCTCGTGAATGCCGTACTCCAGTTTGGCTTGATTTCGTTGGCAGTTTTTCTTTTGGTCAATGCGCTGAACCGCTTGCATGTGCGCGAGTCCCACAAGCAGCCCGAACCAAAGCCCGACCCCAACGTTGAACTACTACGCGAGATCCGCGACTTACTCAAAAAATAATTCCGAAATGAGCGACCAAAAGCCCGGTAGCAGCGTGGACATTTTTAACAATGCACCCAAGCACGGTTACCACGAACCCGCACCCGAAGTGGATGCAAAGGCCTTCACAGAAGTGGTTGAGAGCCGTCGCAGCGTACGGGTGTTTACCGACGAGCCCATTCCTGAAGAGGTCATGCGCGAATGCTTGAGGTTAGCGCTGCTTGCGCCCAATTCGAGCAACCTTCAAACATGGGATTTTTACTGGGTGCGTTCTGAGGAACGCAAAGCCAAACTGGTCACCTACTGCCTGAACCAGCCCGCCGCCCGCACCGCACAAGAGCTCGTGGTGGCCGTAGCTCGTCCTGACCGCTGGCGTGAAACCAATGCGTTGATGCTCGCCAAATTTGACGAGAGCCGCAAGGTTCGCCTCAAGGCAGCGTACCAGTACTACGCCAAAATTGTTCCGTTGGCCTACAATATGGGGCCACTGGGGCTGTTTGGTCCGTTTAAAACGCTTTGGGTCGCTTTGATAGGCTTGGTGAAGCCGATTCCACGGGGTCCCTTTTCACTCAGCGGAATGGCCATTTGGGCCCACAAATCCACCGCACTTGCGTGCGAGAACTTAATGCTCGCGTTCCGAGCACACGGATTTGACAGCTGCCCAATGGAAGGCATGGATGGCGCACGCATTAAACGTTTGCTTGAACTCCCTAGAGGAGCCCAAGTCTGCATGGTTATTTCTGCCGGAAAGCGCGCACCCGAAGGTGTCTACGGGCCGCGCGTACGCTTTGACCGCGACTTATTTGTGCACGAAGTTTAGTCCGCCTTGGGGCCGCCACCGCGCACTTTGCTGCGAATGTTGATAAGCTCCACACCTAGTGAGAAGCCTACTGCCATGTAGATGTAGGCCTTCGGAACGTGGTAGCCCGCTGCTTCAGCAACGAGCATAAATCCGATAAGGATCAAAAACGCCAGTGCAAGAATTTGGAGCGACGGATGCTTCTCAATCACCTTTGAGACGGGGCCACTGAACTTAAGCATCACAATCATGGCCACAATTATCGCCGCAATCATGATTTGGATGTTGTCGGTCATTCCGATAGCCGTAAGGATGGAATCAAAGCTGAACACAATATCCAGAAGGGCAATTTGGACAATGATTCCCGCAAAACTCTTTGCCACACCAGAGTCTTGACCGTGCTGGGCACCACCTGCTTCGGTGATTTCAAAAATCTCTTTAGTAGACTTCCAAAGCAGAAAGATTCCGCCCGCGAGAAGCACGAGGTCGCGACCGCTTACGGGATGATCTGAAATACTGAAGAGTTCCTGCTGGAACCCCATGATCCAGGTAATCGACAGCAGCATAATGATTCGAAACACGAGGGCCAGTGCAATACCCAACGTGCGCGCCCTCTTGCGAATTTCTTCGGGCAGCTTGTTGGTCAGAATGCTGATGAAGATGATGTTGTCGATTCCGAGGACTACCTCAAGGAATGCGAGCGTCAAAAAGGCAAGTGCGAGTTCCACGCGCCAAAGGTAGTTAGTGGTGGATTACAATAGGCATGCGCTGCACCCCAATCGGCCCCTCCCACTCAATCCAGTACATGCCTTCAGAAAGCAGCGGAACATCGATCCGACCCTCATGAACGCCACTTCGGCCAACACAGCGACCGTCTGCAGCGTACCACTGAACTCCGGTGGCGGGAAGCGTTGCCGCGCCAAGCCATAGAAGCTGGGATCCTGGCGAAGCAGGGCTTGGAACCCAAACTCCTCCGTGCTCCAATTCCACGTCACCCAGTTCGCGAAGACTGCGAATAATGGTGTCGCTGGTTCCGCAGGCACTATTTACAATCAGTCGAACCGAATAGCCCAACTGAGCAACGCCATAGGTGTAGTTGCGGACGGGACCGCCGGTTCCGGCGTTGCCGTCACCCCAGGTCCACTGGTAGCTCGCGGCATCCACCGAGGCCGATGCATCAAATTCCACGGTCATTCCGTTACCGTTGGACACGAGCACCCTGAACGTGAAGTCAGCGGTCGGTTTGGCACATACCGTCACCGTGAGCGACTGAGTAAAGGTGTTGCCGCAGATGTCAGTTGCAGAGAGTGTAACGGTGTAGGTACCGCCGCCCGCATAGGTGTGGGTCGGATTGGCTCCAGTTCCCGTCGCGCCATCTCCAAAAGTCCATGTAGTACTTGTGAATTGAGCCGGATCTGAGGGGCCCGTAAACGCAACCACATAGCCATTGGCACTAAAGCTTAGAGGACCCACGGTAGCCGTGCACGCGTTGATTTGCTGAACGAGTGTGTCGGACTGCGCACAGTTGTCGGTGACAATCAGCTGAACAGTGTAGGTTCCGAAGGTGGTGTAGGCATGCGTGGGATTCACACCGGTAGCGGTCGTTCCGTCGCCAAAGTCCCAGGCATAGGTTGAAATTGCGCCAAATGAAGATGCTGCATTAAAGCTGAAGTTCAATCCCGACGCGGTCCACGTGAACGCCGCGGTTGGGGTTGGACAGGGATTCGAGCAGTTCGCATTGGTGGTGAATTTCACACCCGTGGTAATGTTGGGTCCTCCTGTTGCCTCACTGTGAATGGTGGTTCCGCTGGCATCACGCAGTTCCCAACCGCACTCGTTGGACCACTGTCCGCGGTTGACAAAGCGCAACTCAACTAGATCGTTGTCGCACACAGGGAACGTAAACGTTGCGGTGAATGTATTGGGGGCAGAAATCGTATAGGGCGTGGCAACTCCGTTGACAATGACTTCGAGAGCATGGAACTGGGTTCCAGCACCGTTGGCCTCCCAGCCGTCACCAAAGGAATCGTTCAGTATCAAGGTGTAGTTGCAGCCGTTCGGGCAGTTGAACGTGGTCGCTGATACCGGGCCAAATGCCGCTGAAGTGAATCCGCCCGCGCACGAATCAAATACATAGAAGTCGTAGGCCTGACCTGCAGTTAATCCGCTAACTGTAAATGGATTTGAAGTGGTCGTGACTTGAGTGCCGGCACCTAGCGTGAAGCCTACAGGGCCGTACTCGATGATGGTGGTTCCGCTACTCAGCTGTGTGGTTTGCACCGAGACCGAAGTGGACGTAAGTGCAGTTGCCGTGGCGGCCGTGGGCGCCGGGCATGGCGGAGCATTCTGTACCGACACATCATCAATTGCAATGTCGGCAAACTGACCCTGGTTGCCAGGGAGTGCCCGCGCACGGAACCGAATCCGAACCGTTTGGTTGGCGTAGGCACTGAGTGAAACAACCCGCTCGTTCCACGAGGCCCCTTGCTGCCCCACAATTGAATCGAGCACCACATAGGGCGACGTCACTGAGCCGGTCTGGACTTCCACTCGGAGCGAGCCAATTGCTTGGCCGTCCATGTGGTACCAAAAACGCAGTTCTGGAGCCGTCAGACCCGAAAGCAAAATTTGCGGAGTCTGCAAGTTGGCTACACGAGAGCCGGTGGTGAAGCTCGCCTCGGTGTACACGTACTTACCAAGACCGGTAGTGTGGTCGTTGTCGGGACCCGTATTGGGCGTCGATGTAGCGCCTTGCCCACCACCCCAGTGAAACTTGGCAGGGGCCGGTGAACTGAGCGGAGTCCGCGTCCAGCATGGGCCCACTGAGGAATTTTGATTCCAGAACTGACCAGAGGCTGGTCCTTGGTTAAATCCCACCTCAAAATTCTCGAAGTACGGAGCGACAACTACGCCGCACAAGGTGGTCAAGGTGTCGATGGTGCTCCACGCACTTTTGAGCGTGGCACTGCAGACCTTGCGAACCGCCACCGCATAGGTTGTCCCTGCGCTCAATCCGGTAAGTGTGAACGGGTTTGTCGTAGCGGTGACCACCGTACCTGTGAATGGAACCTGCCCCAAGGTTCCGTACATCACCTCGTAGGTTCCGGCTCCGGTCGGGTTCCAGGTCATCGTGCCCGCTGTTTGGGCAGTTGCCGTGACGGTCAAGTTCGTAGGCTTTGCACAAGCAGGCGGATTATCAATCGATACGTCGTCAATGGCCACATCCACGCGATTCTGGTTGCTCGGCGATCGGTAGGCGTACCACCGAACTTGGATGGTGTCGGGCAAAAAGCTCGATAGCGA
>JBDLUG010000037.1:0-10973 GCA_039805405.1 Bacteroidota bacterium | reverse complement strand
TGATGTCGAGCAGTCCCAGCTACATTTTAATGCGTCCGAACACGCTGCGCATTATTGAGGCGATCCGCGGGTTCCGCCGTGATTCTGGAGTGCCCATCAGCTTTACGCTCGATGCGGGTGCCAATGTTCACATCCTTTACCCTGCGGCCTTCGAACAAAAGGCACTTCAGTTTGTTGAAGATGACGTGAAACCTTGGTGCAAAGACGGTCGCGTGATTGTGGACCGCGTAGGCCAAGGACCGGTATCTTTGCAGCAATGAATCTGAGCCCCAAGTACTTCGCCAAAATTCTTCTGTTCGGAGAGTACGGTGTCATCCGCGACGCCATGGCGCTCTCGATTCCGTACACCAGCTACTCGGGAGTCCTTCGACTACCCGAAGGTGAAGCGAGTTTTGAGCAGCGCGACTCCAACGCATCGCTGGACCGGTTTGCCCTCTACCTCGAAGAGCTCCAGGCTTTAGGCAACTTAGCTGCAGACTTGGACTTGCACGCACTTCGCGCTGACCTCAACCGCGGACTCTATTTTGACTCAAGTATTCCGCAGGGCTATGGTGTAGGCTCATCTGGAGCTATGGTGGCCGCACTGTACGCACGCTACGCACGCAATCCATTGCCGCTTGACGAAGCCAACGACCCTGAGAAGCTAATGGTTCTCAAGGCCGAAATGGCCCAGATGGAATGCTACTTTCACGGCAAGAGTTCGGGCATGGACCCCACCATCTGCTACCTGCAGCTGCCGCTTTTGGTGCGCTCGTCAGAAGACTTGGGAACGGTTTCGATGCCCAGCCTTCCGACCGACGGTCGCGGCGGAATCTTCTTGCTGAACTCTGGGTCTCCGGGTGAAACCCAGCCCATGGTGCAGATCTTCATGGATAAGCTCAAAGAAGAGGGCTTTCGCCGATTGATGACCGACCAGTTCAAAAAGTACAACGACGCCTGTGTGTCGGCCTTTTTGGACGGAAAAACCGACGTGCTCCTTCGGGAGCTCAAAAAGTTGAGCGGTCTTGTACTTGAGAATTTTGGACCGATGATTCCGAACGACTACCACAACTTGTGGCAGAAGGGAATCGATACCAACGCCTACTACCTGAAGCTATGTGGTTCTGGCGGCGGCGGATACATTCTTGGTTTTGCTCCAGACCTCGAGCATGCCAAAGCGGAACTCGATCCGCACCGAATGGACGTCGTCCTTCGCTTTTAAGCGAGCGGATATGCGGCGACGAACCAAGATTCTGCTTCGCCTTACGGCATTCCTCAGCCTCGTTCGCTGGACCCATATTTTGTTTTTGACCGTGGCCCAAGTGCTCGCGGCGCTCACCTTGCTGCACGGCCCGCAACCCACGCCGTGGCTTACCCTCGCGGGAGCTGTAGCAACGACAGCGCTGATTGTCGCAGGCGGTTCGCTCTTCAATAGTTTTTACGATTTAGAACGCGACCTCATTGAGCGTCCCTGGCAGACCCTGCTCGAACGCCCCGTAGCCCGCAAGTACGGAATGCAGTTGGCATTCAGCTTCTACGCTGCCGGACTCATCACCTCGCTGCTCACCCTTGAGCTAGCCGTTGCCCTGTGCTACTGGCTTTTTGCGCTTATCGTGTTTTTGTACTCCCACAAGAGGATGGGGTTTGGTGTGGCTGGAGCGCTCCTTGCGAGCCTCTTGGCTTTTGGCCCACTGCTCTTGCTCGCGGGTGCACTGCAGCCAGGTTCGTGGCCCGGATTCGTTCGCGGACTTCCCTTGGCGCTCGCCATGATTGCCCTGGAATGGCGAAGGCAGTGGGAGCGGCGGCAGATTCCGCACCACAGCGAGCCGCAGCGGGCACAGCTCAAGCGAAAGCAGTGGATCTATAAGTTGCTCTTGGCCCTGGCTTTGGGGCTGATTCCGTGGATCTAAGCGCTTTTAGCGAAAGACGGTAAACATACCGCGGCGTTCTTCAACCAACCCGTCGGGAAGCCAAATAAACACTTTATAGCTGTACGGACCGGCGGGAACCTTTTCACCTCCGTAGGTTCCGTTCCAGCCATTGGGATCCTCGTCGCTGTGAAAGATTTGAAGGCCCCAACGGTTGAAGACAGACCACTCCATTTTAACGACTCCGGTCGCGACGACGTTGAAGCGCTCGTTGACCGCGTCTCCGTTGGGCGTGAATGCCGACGGTATGTAGACGTAGTGGTCCATCTTCAGATCAATGGGATAGGCCAAGCTGTCTGAGCAACCGAGGCTGTCGCGCACGGCGAGTCCGACCCAATAGGTTCCGGGGCGGCCGTAGACGTGGCGCGGATGCACGCGCGTAGAGGTGTCGCCGTCGCCAAAAAACCATCGCACGTTGAGGGTGTCGCTCGAATAGTTGGTGAATCCGACATCCAAGGGATTTCCGGGATCTTGCAGGTAGCCAAATGAGGCAACTGGCTGGGGCACCACCCAGGCATAAATTGAGTCGCGTGCCTCGATCAAGCAGTTGTCGGTAACCTTGTAGCGGAACCACTGACTGCTCGCCGGAGATACGGTCCATGTACTACCTGAAGGGCCGCCGCCGAGCCATTGAATGCTCCGGGTTCCGCGTCCGCCGGAGGCCGCCGCCTCGAGGGTAACCGCGTCACCGGGGCACAAAAAGAGTGTGTCGGATTCGGTGCGCAATGAGTCGTACGGGTCCACATAGATTGTGATGCTGTCGGTTCGCGGCGAGGTGCTGCACTCATCCCAACTGAGGTAGCGGTAGGTCGTAGTCTGGGCAGGTGCTACTGCGGCGAGTACCGATTGGGTCGAGTCGTGCTCCCAGTACCCCCATCGAACGCCTTCACCGCCCGACAGAGTAGCCCGTAGGACTGCACTCGATCCAGGACAGGCCAACGTATCATTGCCCTGATCGAGGGTGAGCAAGGCTTGATGGGGCACTCGGTCTCGAATCCAAATATCCAAGGAATCTGAAGGATACACCGCACAATTGGAAGAGACCGGGAGCATTCGAATCCGCAATAACTCGGGTGCCTCAATGATTCCGTCGTCAATCGGCTCAAACCACAAGGTATCGGTGGTTTGCCCGGGCAACAGGGTGAGCGACGAAGGGAGTGCAGAGGCAAAATCGCTCGCACCTGCGGTTCCGACATACTGAAACTGAGCAGTAAGGGTGTCGCTGGTCGCCCCTGCACGCTGAAAGAGGAGGTAGCTGCGCGCGCAGCCTTCGACCATCACTGAATCGGTAAACGAAGCTCCTGAATTCGTGGTCGAACTAAGGCTGATGGTGGGCAATTTGAACGATCGTGCTCCTAAGAACACGGCTGAGTTAAATGAGCCATCCATCACGTCAGCTATGAGCAACTTGATTGTATACGGATACCCGCAAACCACGCCAGCCTTTGCCTTGAGTACATCTGTAAAGCCATTAAAGTTGATGGCATTAAACGACCCATTCGCATTGTAGTACATTGAATGAGCGACATAGTTTGGATTTGCAGAGATGCAATTCGATGCCGGATAACTTCCCGATGGGAAGCCCTGGTTGATCGTGTTAATTGCTACCGGGGTCGTCGTGCCTGGAATGGTCGCTAAGTTGATCGAGTCCATTCGGACACTGCCATTTGTATTGAATATTGGCGCACCGTTGATTCCCGGACCCACCAGAAAAAACCCAAAAACATCATTAAATGGACTACAGGTGTATCCCGTGTACTCATTTGATGCAAAAATGTACTGAAACTCTACGCTATCCCCTGTGGCGTAAAAACTGAATTGGATTGACGACAGATCATTTAGCGTACTGTTTGACGAACCAATAGTATTCAACACTGATATAAGGTGTGGACTGGTTGCAGCTCCCCCCGTGAACGGTTGGGTAGCAGCACCTGGAACCGCATTCAGTGCATTGTCGGTGTGCATGACAATTCCGCTATCCAACCCAAAAGCCGGGTTTGTGTTTACAAATTTTCCGATCTGCACAGAGGCCGGTTGAGTCAGTGGGAGCCCTGGATTACTTCCCGACCAAACTGGAATATTTGGCCCCACCAATACGTTCTGAACCAACCACATTGGATTGTTGCGCGGCGCAGTCGAATTAACTATAATATTTTGCGCCCCAGAGGTGAATCCGAGAAAAAAGGCAAGGTATAGGGCGAGTTTTCGCATGGTTTGAACCCGAAAGATACAAAGGGTTGGCCGAGCGGATTGTACCTTCGAGTTATGATTGATTCGTACGTATCCCAGCACCGTCAGCGCTTTCTTGACGAACTATTTACGCTTTTGCGCCTGCCAAGTATTTCGGCAGATCCCGCCTACAAAGATTCTGTGCTTGCCACGGCTGATGCCGTCGCCGACTTTTTGACCAAAGCCGGAGCCCAGAACGTCGAAGTCTGCTCCACACCGGGCTATCCCGTGGTGTACGGCGAGTACCTCGTCGATCCCTCTCGCCCAACCGTACTGGTCTATGGCCACTACGACGTACAGCCTGCAGATCCCTTGAATTTGTGGACGACTCCAGCCTTTGAACCCGAAGTGCGCACCACCCCCATCCACCCCAACGGAGCCATTTTTGCCCGTGGCGCCTGCGACGACAAGGGTCAGTTCTTTATGCACATCAAGGCGTTTGAGGCCATGGTCGCCCAAGGCAACGTGCCCTGCAACATGAAGTTCATGATTGAAGGTGAAGAAGAGGTGGGCTCGAACAACCTCGAGTGGTTTGTAAAGCGCAACCACGCCCGCCTCGCCTGCGACGTCATTCTTATTTCAGATACCGGAATCATCGCTCCGGGCGTTCCCTCTATTTCAGTGGGCCTGCGCGGTCTGTCGTACGTCGAAGTTGAGGTGACTGGCCCTAACCGCGACCTGCACTCGGGTATTTACGGCGGAGCCGTGGCCAACCCGATCAACATCTTGACCGAGATGATTGCCTCGCTGCACGATAAGGACAACAAGATCACGATTCCAGGATTCTACGATAAGGTTCAGGTGCTTAGCGACGCGCAGCGTTCCGACCTCAACAAGGCACCATTTAGCCTTGAGGAGTACAAAGCCGCCCTCGACCTCAGCGACATTCACGGCGAAACCGGCTACACGACCATCGAGCGCACCGGAATTCGCCCCACGCTGGATGTGAACGGAATCTGGGGCGGCTACACGGGCGAGGGCGCGAAGACCGTCATCGCTTCAAAGGCCTACGCGAAGATTTCAATGCGTTTGGTTCCGGACCAAGACCCGGACGAAATCACCGAGTTGTTTACCAAGCACTTTACAAGCCTCGCCCCCGCGAGCGTAAAGGTTGAAGTGCGCCCCCACCACGGTGGCCACCCGTACGTGTGCCCAACTGACCACGCGGGGTACCGCGCCGCGCACAAAGCGATGGCCGAGACCTACGGCCGCGAGCCGATTCCGACGCGCGACGGTGGATCGATTCCCATTGTTGCGTTGTTTGAGCGCGAGCTCGGCGTCAAGTCAATTTTGATGGGATTTGGCCTCGACAGCGACGCGATCCACTCGCCCAACGAGCACTACGGCTTGGACAACTACTTTCAGGGCATTCGCACGATTCCGCGCTTTTACCTGCACTATGCAGAAGAGGCCCGCGGTTAACGAACTGCTCCAACGAACAAAGGCGCCCTTGGGGCGCCTTTTTTATTCGAGGTAGGTCTTACCCGAAGTACACGCGGTGCACTCGGTACATCAAGGCGGTCACGTCGCGAAGTTCCATGAGCAACTTAGACTGAAGACGAGCTTGGCGGGTAGAAATCTCGCCTTGGCGGTAGTGCTGAAGCGCCCAATCAATTGCGCGCTGCACGTCCTGCAGAATCCGGCGCTTGGCCGCTAGGAGTTCAGCATGGGGCTCGCCGGTCCCCGACTCTAGAGCTTGAACGATTCGGGCGCTGTACGCCGAAAACAGCGTGATTGATTCGGCATAGGCCAGCAAGAATGTGCCGTGCGGGCGCTCATGGAGGTTCATGAGGTGGTCGTACTGGGCGTTAACCAGTGATTGTGCCGAATCAGACATGTCTGACACATAGTCAAATGCCAGAAGGTGTGAACGAAACGCGGCTGTCCCGTCCCCCTTAAAGTCCTTGAGGATGCGCACCATGCGAAGCTCCAGAGATTCCTGGCGCTTGATCAGCAGCTTTATTTCGCGGCGAAGGCGCGCTGTTGTGCGCTTCTGGTTGCCAGCCAGCGCTTCAGATGCCATCACCACTACATCTGCGGTGCGCTGAAGATCTGAGGCCATGAGCCGACGGCTCTGCTCCATTGGAGCATCAGAATTTGCAAGGCGCTCAACCACATCGTCAAGCAGGTTTTCAGCCTTCATCTGCTCCGCGAATCCCATGTGGCTGCGCACTACAAGTCCGAGGGCAAATACCGTTAAAATGAGTGCAGCAATGAATTCTCCGAAGTAAAGAAACGAGGCAAAAATGGCCGAGGCGGTAAAGGCGATCACAGCCGTGAGCAACCAACTACCAATAACACTCACAACGCCCGCAACTCGATAGACGGCAGACTCTTGCCCCCAAGCGCGGTCTGCTAGCGAAGTTCCCATACCAACCATGAACACCACAAAAGTGGTACTTAACGGCAAACCCAAACTGGTGGCGTACGCAATTAGTGTTGATGCAAGGAGTAGGTTTACGCTTCCGCGAACAAAGTCAAATGCTGGCTGATTTCTAATGTCTGTATTGGCAGCTATTGGCCCTTGATCAAACCGCTCGTCTGTCCATGAGCGCAGGCCAGCTCCTGTAAATTTTGTAAAAACTTTTGCTACCGCAATCGTAGAAGACGTGATTCCACGGCTTACCACATTGGGCTTGAACTTTTCACTTCCTTCTCCTTGACGAGCGAGATTGATTTCGGTTTCGCTCACTTTGCGCGCTTTTGTATTCGTCCAAAGTGTCACAATCATAATTGTTCCGGCCGCCATAAGTAAGTAAAACGGAGTGGTAACCTCTTCTGCCATTGAGTCCATCATGAGTAAGCGTGGATCCATGCCACTTGACACGTACACTTGATAGGCCTGAAATGCAGCCAGAGCCGGACCTATAAAATTCACCAAGTCATTCCCGGCAAAAGCCATGGATAAGGCAAACGTTCCGAAGAGCACCACAAAGCGAAGTGGGTTAATCCCTCGAAAGACTGCAAACTGCGCGAGAATTGTAAAACAGACAAAAAAGATCAGCAGAAGTACGTTTTGATTGGATTCCAACCAAAGACCCAGTTCTGCGTTTACCAAAACGCTTCCTTTTAATCCTTTAAAAATAAGGTAGTTAAGAATAAATGTAGCCGCAAGTCCACTGAAAACCCCGCCAAAATATGAAAGCGTTTTTTCGAGACGGTAGGTAAACACTAAGCGCGCAATCCATTGAACCATTAGACCCGTAATAAATGCGACACCAACTGAAGCAAATATTCCGTTGATAATTCGAACGGTACTATCAATATTCAAGTACTCTGAAAACATGAACGGATTGAGACCCCTATCTAAGGCAGTGAGAAATCCGATCGCAGTACCTGCACCAAATAATTCAAATACCAAGGATACAGTGGTCGAGGTAGGGATTCCAAAGGAATTGTAGACGTCAAGTAAAATAACGTCTGTCAGCATTACTGCCACGAAAATGAACAGTAAACTGTGGAATGAGAAGTAGGATGGATCAAAGACACCGTTACGCGCAACCTCCATCATTCCACTCGAAAAAAGTGTGCCCAGTACCACGCCAAAGCTGGCAACAGCGAGGATTACGCGAAAACTTCCAGCCCGAGTACCCAATGCCGAATTTAAAAAGTTCACTGCATCGTTTGCTACACCGACAATCAAGTCCAATGTAGCCAAAGACATCAGCAGTAAAACAAGTAAGAAGTATGGATCCATAGCTGGCAAATTTACCTTTAAATACTACCCGACATGTTAGGTGGGCGTTAAAATTAGACCCCAAAGAACGAACTAACTTCGTAGTATGAATCGCCTTAAACTGGCCGCAAGCAGTTACCTATTGCAGCACGCCGACCAGCCCGTGCATTGGAACGAATGGGGCAACGAAGCACTTGAGGGTGCCGCTGCCAAGGGGCAGTGGCTTCTGGTGTCGATTGGTTATTCTACCTGCCACTGGTGCCACGTGATGGCGCACGAGGTATTTGAAGATTCTGAGGTCGCCGACTACCTCAACACCCACTTTACGAGCATTAAGGTAGACCGCGAGGAGCGCACCGACCTCGACCACGCCTACATGGCGGCATCGCTTGCGATGACTGGCCAAGGCGGATGGCCACTTAACGCAGTTTGTTTGCCCGACGGGCGTCCTGTATGGACCTGCACCTACCTGCCCAAAGATCGGTTCCTTAAGGCCCTAGTGGAACTTACCGCATTGAAGCAGACCCACTCGCTGCGCGCCGAAGACTATGCCGAAGAGGTGCGCCTCGCCATTCAGGAGGCGCATCGGGACCCCGAGGTTTTGGTTGGGCTCGACCGTTCATCGGTGCGCCAGGAGATTCCCGCTGCGTGGGATGCGTTTTGGGGCGGATTTCGCGGTGCTCCCAAGTTCCCACTACCCGGCACCTGGTCAGCGGTGTGGCGCTGGGGGCTACTTCAGGATTGGCCTGAAGGCCGTGCACATGTTCTGCGTACGGTGGACACCCTGGCGGTTTCAGGCACGTACGACGTGGTTCGGGGCGGAATCATGCGCTACAGTACGGATGGGGCATGGGTGGTTCCGCACTTTGAAAAGATGCTGTACGACAGCGCACAGTTTGCCACACTGTGTGCCGCGGTTGCCAGCCCGTTAGCGCTCGCCTGCCTCGAGGAGACCTTAGTGTTTATGGAGCGCGACCTCCTGCGGGCAGATGGGCTCTTTTCGGCCGCCCTCGACGCCGACCACCCGGACGGCGAAGGACGCCACAGCACCTGGACCGACGCCGAACTGGATGAAGTATTGGGCCGCACCGACGCCTCGTTGTGGCGCGAACATCTCGTTCGCGAAAGCCGTGTGCACGAAGGGGGATGGGTCCTCGCATTTGGGCCCGCGGGCGGAACCAATCCACGGCACCTTTCTGGGTTTGCTGCCCTGCGGGCAGTGGGCCTGCGCCGCCCCCTACCAATGCGTGACCCTAAGTGCATTATGGGCTGGAACGCCCTTGCCGTAACCGCCTTTGCCGACGGAGCCCAACTGAGCGGCATCCCCTCAGACCTTGAACGCCTTCGCCACCTCGCGTCGGCGCACGCGAATACCTTTGGCAGCGGCAGCGTCCACGTCCACTACCCCGACGGCCGCACCTCAGGCCCCGCCTTTCTCGACGACGTGGCGTACAGCGTGCACATGGCCATTCGATGCGGTCAAGTTTTGCTCGACTATGCGTGGATTGCCACGGCCTCGCGCTGGTTTGAACGCAGTATTTCCGAGTTTTTTCGCGGCGGAACCGCGCACTACTCAGTAGAAGCACCTGACGCGGCTGCCTTTGCTGCTCCGCTCGGTTGGGACGACGACGTTCTGCCGAACCCTCGAGCAGTGTGGGCCGAATGCGGACTGATCCTCGGCCACCTGCTCGGGCGTCAGGAATGGGTTGATTGGTCTGCGCAAATGCTGCGGCAAGGTCTCGAAATGGCACGCAGCACCCCGTCGCGGCACTGTTCGTGGTTGGCCCTTTCAGAGCTCACAGGGCCCGAAACCGAGCACTGGCTCATTGCCCCAGGCGGCACACTGGGCCCTCGACGGATTGCGGCTTCGCCCTTGTGGGGACCCATGGAGCGCGAAACATCCGTTTATGCCCAGCTCTGCCGAATGGACGCCTGTACTTTGGTCGCTGCAACTTCAATCGAATTCGACAATGGCCCAAATCCATTCAAACCCCCACAATAAATGCCCCTGGTGCCTTGGCGACCCCCTGATGGAAGCCTACCACGACCGCGAATGGGGCGTCCCAGTGACCACCGACCACGGAATGTTTGAGCACCTCGTGCTCGAAGGCTTTCAGTCGGGTCTCTCCTGGCGCACGGTACTTCACAAGCGCGAAGCATTTCACACCGCGCTTCACGGATTTGATGCAGAATCTCTGCTACGCTTTACCGACGCCGAGCGCGATGCCTTTTTGGCCAACCCTCAGGTCATTCGCAACCGGCTCAAGCTGGACGCCGCCCTGCACAATGCCCGAACCCTCATCGCCTTTCGGGAACGCAACGGGCAAGGCTTTGCCGACTATCTATGGGACTTTGTGGGCGGAACCCCGCTCGACGGTGCTCGCGAAGGCTCGTGGCCCGCGACCACTAAGGAATCCGATGAACTGTCCAAGGCCTTAAAGTCCGAAGGATTCAAATTCATTGGGTCCACCACCCTGTACGCCCACATGCAGGCGACCGGATTAATCAATGACCACTGGGTGAGTTGCCCTCGCTACCGCGAGGTCAAAGCGCTTGCCCAAACATTTTGAGGTAGCGCGGTTCCCACGTTGCAAGGTCTTCTGACTTCGTGGATCGTAGCGCGCCAGCAAGGGCATGACGCGCACGGGCGTAGCGCACGCCACTGTCCCGCAACTGCGGCCAGTGCTCGAGTACTTTCTCGACGCCGTCTCCGCCCGCGAGGGCAGCCGGGCGTTCGGCCCACGTGGAATCAATTACCTCAGGAATATCTGCAGACGACCGCTGGCCGTCAGGAAGGAACCATGCAGCATACACCTCACTGCGGCGCGCATCCATAGCCGACCAAATGGGCAGCTCAGACGGGTGCGCCTCTCGAACCGCTTCGGCGATGAGTTCAAGTGAGTCGATTCCGTAGCAGGGTATGCCCCACGGCAGGGCCAGCCCCTTTGCTGCGGCCAATCCAATCCGGAGCCCAGTGTAGGATCCCGGACCCTGAGCAGCGGCAATTCCAGATAGGTCGCGAACGCGCAGGCCTGCATCAGAAAGTACAGCCTGAATCATGGGGTTTAAGGCCTCGGCGTGCCGGTATCCCTTGGGGTCGAGTTCCTCGTGTTCTGCCACAACCACCCCATCGATCGCCACTGCAGCACTGCAGAGCCTCG
>JBDLUG010000036.1:0-10990 GCA_039805405.1 Bacteroidota bacterium | reverse complement strand
TGCAGATGGTGAAGTCCTTTCGCATGCCCGACGGCAACATCACCGCGATTTTGCAGGGCAAGCGCCGGTTCCGCATCCTTGAACTCCTGACCGACGAGCCCTACCACCGCGCCCGGGTTGAGTACCTCGACGAGGCTGTGCCCGCCGAAGACGATACCGAATTCACGGCGTTGATGTCGACGATTCGCGAGCTGTCGCTTGAAATCATTCAAGAGAGCCCCAACATTCCGACCGAGGCCCAGATTGCGGTCAAGAACATCGAGTCCGACACGTTTTTGCTGCACTTCATCGCCAGCAACACCAACCTCGACGTCGACGCCAAGCAGCTTTTGCTCGAAGAAAACGACCTTAAAACCCGGGCCCAGCAGGTACTCAAGCACCTCAGTCAAGAAAAGCACCTGCTCGAGGTCAAAAACGACATCGCCAACAAGGTCCGCGTCGAATTTGACCAGCAGCAGCGCGAGTACTTTCTGCAGCAGCAAATGCGCACGATTCAAGAAGAATTGGGCGGCAATAGTTTTGAGGCTGAATTTGAGTCGTTCCGCCAGCGTGCGTCTGAAAAAAGTTGGCCAACCGAGGCGGCCCAGCAGTTTGAAAAGGAGCTTGCGCGCCTGCAGCGCATGAATCCGCAAGTGCCCGACTTCGGAATCCAGCGCAACTACCTAGAGCTGATGCTCGACCTGCCGTGGAACCACGTCACAAAGGACCGCCACGACCTTAAAAAGGCTCGAAAAATCCTGGATCGCGACCATTTTGGCCTCGAAAAGGTCAAGGAGCGCATTCTGGAGCACCTTGCCGTCTTGGCGCTTAAGGGCGACTTGAAGAGCCCAATTTTGTGCCTGTACGGCCCTCCCGGGGTGGGCAAGACTTCGCTTGGGCGCTCTGTGGCCGAGGCGCTGGGTCGCCCCTACGTGCGCATGTCGTTGGGCGGAATGCGCGACGAAGCAGAGATTCGCGGCCACCGCAAAACCTACATCGGAGCCATGCCAGGCCGCATTCTGCAGCAAATCAAGAAGGCCGGAGCTTCAAACCCCGTACTCGTGCTTGACGAGATCGACAAGCTCGGAATGGGCGTTCAAGGCGACCCCTCGAGCGCACTGCTTGAAGTGCTCGATCCGGAGCAGAACCACGCCTTTCACGACCACTTTCTCGAGATGGGCTACGACCTGTCTAAGGTGCTGTTCATCGCCACGGCCAACAACTTGGGCGGAATCCAGCATGCCCTGCGCGACCGCATGGAACTCATTGAGGTCACGGGCTACACGCGCGAAGAAAAGGTCAAGATTGCACAAAACCACTTGATGCCCAAGCAGCTTCGCGAGCACGGACTTGAGCCAAAGGCGATTAAGCTCGAGGGTTCTACGGCGTCGGCGCTCATTGAGGGCTACACCCGTGAATCCGGAGTCCGCCGACTCGACCAGCAGCTCGCAAAGCTCGCCCGAAAGGCGGCCTTGGCGCGGGCTGAAGGCAAGGAATTTCCGTCCAAACCCACGCCGGCAGACCTGACTGAGATCATGGGCGTGGCGCGCTTTCGCAAGGACGACTACGCCAACGAAGGTGTGGCGGGCGTAGCCACTGGCCTCGCCTGGACCCCAGTGGGAGGCGACATCCTCTACCTCGAATCCACGATTGCCCCGGGTTCGGGCCGCATGAGCATCACCGGAAACCTTGGCGACGTCATGAAGGAGTCCGCTACCCTGGCGCTGACCTTTCTCAAAGCCAATGCGGCAGAATTTGGTCTAGAGCCCGAACACTTTAGCCAGTACGACATTCACCTTCACGTGCCTGAGGGCGCGGTGCCCAAGGACGGTCCTTCGGCCGGAATCGCCCTGTTGACGGCACTGACGTCGCTCTACACGCAGCGTCGCGTGCGGAACGCGCTAGCTTTGAGTGGCGAAATCACGTTGCGCGGCAAAGTGCTTCCAGTGGGCGGAATCCGAGAAAAACTCCTCGCCGCCAAGCGGGCCGGTATCAAAACGGTGCTCCTCTGTGCTGACAACGAACGCGATGTACGCGAGATTCCCGAGGTGTACCTCAAAGGGCTCGAGGTGCGCTACGTCAAAACGATGCGCGAGGTACTTGAGTACTCCGTAACCGACAAAAAGGTGAAGAACGCCAAGGTGCTGAGCGTGCGCAAACCTGCAGCCACGGCTACGGATGCGGCAATTCCGGCCAAAGCGTAACTTGCTGGGGTGAGAAGAGGCCTGTTGCTCGTGGTCCTGGCGGCTCCCCTGTTGGGAGTGGCGCAAAACCTTGCATGGTCGTCGATGAACACGGCGGGTCCCGCCCGCTGGACGGCCTTGGCCGGAGCAGCTTGGGCCTACCCCATGGATGCGGGAGTGTCCACCTTTAATCCCTCGCTGGCCGCAGGCTTGGATCGGCGTCAGGCGGTGCTCAGCACGGGCTCGCTTCCGAGTGGTTTGCGTTTGGGGCACATGAGTGCTTCCGGTTCCGCCAAAAAATGGTACTGGGCCGCCGGGGTTGACTACCTCAACTCAGGCCAAATGCCCGAGACCAACGAGCTGGGTGGCATCGTTGGTGCGTTCCGGTTTCAGGAATCACGGCCGCGCATTACCGTCGCACGGGCGCTCGAACTCAAGGGCGACCGCCAAATTCTCGTGGGTGCCACGGCCCGCTGGACCCTTCAGACCGCTTCGAATTTTGTGGCCCAGGCGCTGAGTACCGACCTCGGAGCCACCTATGTGGGAGACAGCGGACGCTTCCATGCGGCCCTTGTTCTTCAGCACGCCGGAATCAGCCTTGACCCATTGGGTGCGACTCCCGAGCCGCTACCCACCGCAGTGCACGCGGCGATTAGCCGTAAGTTCCGCTACGCCCCCTTTCGAATACACATTGCCGCCCGCGACCTGCAGCGCTGGAATTTGGCCGGGTACGAACCCCTTCGCGAAGTGCGCGACCCGCTGACTGGAACCGTAACCTACAACCGTCCCTCGTTTGCAAACCTCGCCCTCAGGCACGTGGCTACGGCCGTTGAGGCTGAGTTGGGCGGGCGACTCCGCCTTCAAATCGGATACGACTTTCGGCGCCAGCTCGAAATGCAGCTGCCCACCCGTCGAACGAATGCCGGACTGAGTTTTGGTTTTGGCCTCAAAGCGGGCAAGAGCCAGTTTCAGTGGTCCCAGGCCGTCTACCACGTCGCGGGCCGATTCACCCAATTTTCCTACACTCGGAACCTATGAAGACCCTCCGCATCGCCGTGGACGGCTACGCCTCGACGGGTAAATCCACGCTGGCCAAGCGGCTCGCGGCGGCCCTCGGATTTTTGTACATCGACACCGGAGCCATGTACCGCATGGTCGCCCTGTTCGCCATTCGCAATTCGTGGGCCGCTCCCGACGGAATCAATGCCGTCGCCATCAACGCAGCTCTTGACCAAATTCACCTTGGATTTGCGCGCGACGCGCAGGGGCGGAACCGAGCCGTTCTCAACGGCGAAGACGTCGAAGAAGCCATTCGGAGTATGGACGTAAGCCGGGTCGTAAGTGCCGTATCGTCACTCGTTCCTGTGCGCCGCCGACTGGTCGCCCAGCAGCAGGCCATGGGCCGAAGCCACAGTGTGGTCATGGACGGTCGCGACATCGGAACCGTCGTGTTTCCAGACGCCGAACTCAAACTATTTGTCACCGCCGACGCGGACGTGCGCGCCCAGCGTCGTTTTGCCGAAATGGACGCAGCCAATCCGGGAAGCGTTACGTTTGACGAGGTGAAAGCCAACCTGCTTCAGCGCGACAAAGAAGACCGCGAACGCCTCGACAGTCCCTTGCTGCTCGCCGACGACGCCATCGTGCTCGACAATTCTAAGGTTTCGCCCGACGAACTGTTCAGCCAGGCGATGGAGCTGGTTGGCAAGGTTAGCTCGTAGGTTACCTGTAGCTGGTTTCTGGTTTCTTGTTCGGTGAAGCGCGGTTGCCCAAGCGTCGAACTCTAGAAACATGAAACGAGAAACAGATGGAGGCGTGAAGCGCCCCAACCCGTTCGGTTATAACCGGATTTTACTTTTTTACAAAATTCTCGAATTGGCTAAATCTCACGTTTTCAGTTTATTAATTGAAAATTCCGTGTAGAAAATTGCTGCGAAGCAGCCCTAGCCGCGAAGCGGCCTTAGCGCGCAGCGCAAAAAGCCAACGAGCTAACCTCGCCAAGAAGCTAGTTGCTCCGCAAGCGCGCAATCACGGTTTCGCCTCCGTTCGGCTTGTCGCCAATTTTGCAGAGGACTTCGGCGTCGAGCGGAAGGAATATGTCGACACGCGATCCGAAACGAATGAATCCGACGTCTTCGCCGACTGAAACGGGTTGTCCAGGCTTGACATAGACCGCGATACGGCGGGCGACGGCTCCTGCGATTTGACGGATCATGACCTCGCCGTGGTTGAGCGTTTCAAAGACGAGGGTCGTGCGCTCGTTTTCAGTGCTTGACTTGGGGTGCCACGCGACGAGGTACTTGCCTTTGTGGTACTTGGCAAACACGGTGCGGCCACTTACCGGGGCGCGGTTGACGTGCACGTTGAGGGGCGACATAAAAATGCTGATCTGCTTGCGCTTGCCCTGAAAGTACTCGGGCTCTTCAGCGTCTTCAATGACCACAACGGTTCCGTCGGCGGGAGCGATGACGTCTCCGGCCTCGGCGACGGTGGTCCGTGTCGGATTCCGAAAGAACTGAAGGACGAGTCCGAGAAGGATTAGGGCCAGTACGAGGTAGGCAGATACGGCCCAATCGGGTGCGCTGAATTGGGTCAACAGCACGTACGGAATGGCCAGGATGACGAGGCTAACGAAAATTGTTTTGGTTCCTTCGCGGTGAAGCATGACGAAATGGTTAAAATATTTGGAACGCTAAGAGGACAAGTACGAGCGTAATGCTCGAGAGTAAGTAGCTGTCGAGGCGGTCGAGAAATCCGCCGTGCCCCGGCAGAAAGACCCCAGAGTCCTTCACGCCGGACTGGCGCTTGAAGTAGGACCCGATGAGGTCGCCGATGGGTGCGGTTGCAGCAACGACTGCGGCAAGCACGATCGTTAGTTTAAGCGACACGTCCAGAGCGAGGTGAAAGAGGCCGTAGGCGGTTCCGACCGTGAAGAGGATGCCGGTAATTAAACCCTCCCAGGTCTTTTTGGGTGACAGGACCGGAGCCATTGGGGTGCGGCCAAAGAGGCGTCCGCCGACGTAGGCCATCGAGTCCGAGAGCCAAATGAGAATGAATACCGCGAGTATGGATTGCCCGCCACCGACGCCCCAAAGCCAGCCGGTCGCTAGTGCGCTGGCAAAGGTGTAGAGGAGTCCGGCCGAGCGCTGGCGCGAATTCAAATTCGGCATGCGAATGAGTTCCACCGCAACACCCAGCAAAAGCAAAAAGAGTAGGGCCGGCGTCCAAGGCAGTCCGATGCACAAGAACGCGACAACCAGGGCGTACACGAGGCCCCAGAGGCTGCGCTGCATCATTGTTCGGTAAATAGGTGGTCTTCGACGAGAAAGAAGTAGAGCTCGCGACCTTTGTTGGGGTCGACTTTTGCTTGAAGTACCGCTTCGTCGCGCTTGCCTTTGAGGGTAATGATGCTCAAGGGCCGCTGCTCGCGGTGGTACTTGTTGATGGCCGACATTCCGTCAGAAAGGCTATTTACCACCTGCGATACGCGCGCCACCACCAGGTGGATCGCGGGGAGTTGTGCGAACTTCAGGCCTTGTGTTTGGGCGTCGGTGATCATGATTCCGCCGGTTTGGGCCACCGCAGCGTGGCAGGTGGTAGCCATGGCATCGGCCTCAAGTGGGTTGTCGTAGATCACCTGGAGTCCTGCTTGGGCAAACCAAGCGTGCAGCGACTTTTCGGGAACAAAAAACTGAGATTGACCCGTTTCGGCGCCTACCGCTTTGAGGTTTTCGACGACTTCGTCGGCACTGCCGCAGTAAAGAAAGAGTCCGGCACTTTGGGTAAACCTGCGTACAAAGGCCAAATCCACGGGATCGGTGATGCCCGCATAGATTTTTTGCGGCTCAGAAGCCTCGTCCCCAGCGGATTGGGGTGAACCACTGAGTACGGTAAGAAATTTTCCGATCCAACCCGCCATACAGGGGCGAAAATTACGGATAAATTATACGCAATCCACCGAATGCCTTAGGCATTTTTTACCTCATCGCTCGGAGCCTCTGGCTCGTGGCTTGAAGCTTCTGGCTCGTTGGCTTGTGGCTCGTTGGCTTCTGGCTTCTGGCTCGGGGTCTCTGGTGACTCGATGCTGGTTTCTTGTTCCTCGCTCGGAGCCTCTGGCGTCTCGATGCTGGCTTCGGGTTTAACCTCAGAGTGTGCTGCGAGGCGCTCTTCGCGGCTCATCCAAGGACGTTCTCCAAAAATGGCAACGAGGTTGTCGCGAAAGATGACCTCTTTGGTGAGCAGTTCTTTGGCCAAGGTTTCGAGCTTGTCGCGGTTGTCGCGAAGCAGTTCCTTGGCCCGCTCGTACTGACCTTCGATGAGCTTGCTGATTTCTTCGTCAATCACCTCTGCGGTGCGCTCTGAATAGGGCTTGTCAAATTGGTATTCGTTCTGTCCTGAAGAGTCGTAGTAGGTAATGTTTCCGATGCGCTCATTCAGTCCGAAGACTGAAACCATGGCGCGAGCCTGCTTCGTGACCTTTTCGAGGTCGCTCAAGGCTCCGGTGGTGATGCGGCCAAAGATGACCTCTTCGGCGGCACGTCCGCCCATCGTGGCACACATCTCGTCGAGCATTTGGTCTTTAGAGGTCAGTTGGCGCTCTTCAGGTAGGTACCACGCGGCACCTAGCGAACGTCCGCGCGGAACAATCGTCACCTTGACCAAGGGAGAGGCGTGCTCGAGTAGCCAGCTCACGGTGGCGTGGCCCGACTCGTGGTAGGCAATGATCTCTTTCTCTTCGGGAGTGATGAATTTGGACTTCTTTTCGAGGCCGCCGACGATGCGGTCTACGGCGTCCAAAAAGTCTTGCTTCTCGATGACCTTCTTGTTTTTGCGCGCGGCCACCAAGGCGGCCTCGTTGCACACGTTGGCAATGTCAGCTCCGCTAAACCCGGGCGTTTGGCGCGCGAGAAACTCGACGTCGACGTCTTCGCCAAGCTTGAGTGGGCGAAGGTGAACCTGAAAAATTTCGATGCGCTCAGAAACCTCAGGAAGATCCACGTAAATGATGCGGTCGAAGCGTCCGGCACGCATGAGGGCGCGATCCAAAATGTCGGCGCGGTTCGTGGCGCCCATGACGATTACGTGCTCATTGGTTCCGAATCCGTCCATCTCGGTAAGGAGCTGGTTGAGCGTGTTTTCGCGCTCGTCGTTGCCTCCGCTGAACGCATTGCGGCCGCGCGCACGTCCGATGGCATCGATTTCGTCAATAAAGATGATGCTCGGCGACTTTTCTTTGGCCTGCTTGAAGAGGTCGCGCACACGGCTGGCTCCGACACCCACAAACATTTCGACGAAGTCGGAACCGCTCAGTGAAAAGAACGGAACCTTTGCCTCGCCGGCTACAGCCTTGGCGAGCAGGGTCTTACCGGTTCCCGGAGGCCCACTCAAGAGCACGCCCTTGGGGATTTTGCCACCGAGGTCGGTGTATTTTTTGGGATTCTTCAAGAAGTCTACGACTTCGAGGACTTCGTCTTTGGCTCCGTCGAGGCCAGCGACGTCCTTGAACGTGGTTTTGACCGCGTTGTCGGCATCAAACATTTGCGCACGGCTCTTGCCAATGTTGAAAATTTGTCCGCCGGGGCCGCCCGCACCGCCACCGCCCATGCGGCGCATGAGGAAGAACCACAGTGCGGCAAAGAGCAAAATTGGAACCAGCCATGCAAGTGCCTCGCCCCAGTAGTTGGGTTCGTCCTTGTACTCCACGCTGACTTCGCCAAGGTTGGGATTTTGGGCGTAAAAACGCTCCATTGCGCGGTCAAACGATTCCGCAGGCATTTCAAACACGTAGTGCGGACCCTGATTGGGCGCGTCGCCAATCGACGTTTTGGCTAATTCTTCGTACTCTTTGACGGCCGCCAGCGTGTCGGCCTTGATGAAGACGTACACTTCTTTGCTGTTGACCACCTTGACGCGATCGACGTGGCCGCGCTGAATGCGAGTGCTCAGCTCGTTGAAGTTCGAGGGCTCGGTTTGGGTTCCGAACTGGCTTTGCGCAAACTGAAGCCCGAGCAGTCCGACAAAGACCGCGATGTAAATCCAGCTAAAGTTGAATTTGGGGAGACCGCCTTTGGGTGATTGACCCGATTGAGGGGCCTTGTTCTTTTTACTCATCAGTAGTTAAACAGCTTCAACGAGGTATTGTTGCGGAAGCGCTACCGAGGGAGCGTCTGCCCACAATCCTTCAAGATCATAGAATGCGCGGGCTTCGCGCTGAAAAAGGTGCACTACGGTCGACACGTAGTCCATCAGAACCCATTCGGACTGCTGTGCACCCTCGACGTGCCAAGGCTTGTCGTTGGCTTCCTCGCGGACGCGTTTGTGCACGGCGTCTGCCATAGCGTTGACCTGGGTGGTGGATTGCGCCTCAGCGACAATAAAAAAGTCGCACACGGCGTTGTCGAGCCCGCGAAGGTCGAGTAGTACGAGGTTTTCGCCCTTGATGTCGCTCACGCCTTCGATGGCGCTGCGTACAATCTGGGGAAGTTCAGCAAACGTTGCAGTCATTCGGTAAAATTACCCGCGGTTTAGCACAATTTGGGTGCCAATTTCGCAACATGGCGGAATTGCCGCCGAATTCGCCGCATTTTTGCAGAATGCTGCCCGCAGGAAGTTCCATTAAGCACATCAATTTCAGCGAGTTGCCCTCAACGCAGGGTTGGGCGCATGCGAATTCCGACCAATGGAATCCAGACGGATGGACTGCCATAACGGCAGGTGCGCAGACTCAGGGACGTGGCAGTGGAGGAACCCAATGGACGGACATTCCCCGCTCAAGCCTGCTGATGACCCTTGTGAGTCCCGCGCTTCAGTGGACCGCGTCCTATGTATTTGTGCGCCACGCCCAGGCATCGCTTACTGTCGCAGAATGGCTTGAAGCTCGCGGGTATGCCGTACAGCTTAAATGGCCGAACGACCTCTACCTCAATGGATTGAAACTTGGCGGATTCCTTACCGAAGCCTACTGGCACGGGGGCACGTGCACGCGCTGGTTCCTCGGAATCGGCATCAACGTGACGCAGGCGCCGCAGGGCTGCGCCTGGCTTCCCGGTCTCGAATTGGACGGAATGGCCGAAGAATTAGCCTCGCATTTGGCTTCGCACCTCGAGTTTCCCGTCGGATCTGATGTATTGGATCGCTACACTGCGAAGCTACTGGGCTGGCGCCAACTCAATCGCTTTCGCGACCGCGCTACGGGCGAAACCTTTGCCGCGACGCCCAAATTCCTTTCACCGGACGGCCGCCTCGGAATCCAGTTGGAGCACGGAAGCGTTCGCTGGGTCGGGCACAAGGAATTGGAGTGGCTCGTTGGCAAGATTGGCTGAGATTGGCGAGCTTGGCTCGTTTGTATCTAGTTTCTTGTAGTCCCACAGGTACGATCTAGGAGCCAGCAACCCACAGCGCCGCAGGCGCGTACCAGAAATGATTAACGAGTAACAGCATGCGCCGCGAAGCGGCCTTAGCCGCGAAGCGGCATTAGCTGCGAAGCAGCCCTAGACCCAACGGGGCACTAGCGCGAGCGCCAAAGGCGCGAGCGCAACTAAATCTTTGCGTCACTCCACCCCTTGGGGTCGAGGCGCCAGCCCGAGAGGGCTTCGAGTTCGGGTTGGGTCAAGGTTCCGCGCGACTGAGCTGCCTTGAGAAGGTGGTCGTAGTCGCTCAAGGTGCGGAGCTTGCAGTCAGTGGCCGTGAAGGCCTCGCTGGCGGCGGGAAATCCGTAGGTGAAGATGGCGGCCATTCCGAGCACCTGGGCACCTGCGTCGCGAAGGGCGTCGACGGCTTGGAGCGAGGATTTGCCTGTGGAGATAAGGTCTTCGATGACGACTACACGGGCATTTTTGGGCAGTTCGCCTTCGATAAGGTTTTGGCGGCCGTGCTCTTTGGGTGCGGAACGGACGTAGACCATCGGGAGGTCAAGTTCTTGAGCGACGAGTGCGGCCAGGGCGATGGCTCCGGTGGCAACGCCTGCGATGACGTCTACTGCGGGGTACTGGTCCCGAATGAGTGAGGCCATTTGCTCGCGCAGGTAGGTACGAACGCGCGGATGCGACAGCGTGACCCGGTTGTCGCAATAAATGGGCGACTTCAGCCCCGAGGCCCAGGTGAAGGGTTCGTCGGGACGCAGTGAAACGGCTTTAATTTGCAGTAAGAGTCCGGCCAATGTTTCGGCCGACGTAGCTTCAAAAATCATGGTGCAAAAGTACAGCGAGCAACCCGTCACTGCGGCGGGCGGATGGGTAGAAAATTCGTACGGAGAGGTTCTATGGATCCACCGTTTGGGTCAGTGGGACCTTCCGAAGGGTAAGTTAGAGCCCGGCGAGGCCATCGACGACTGCGCGGTGCGCGAGGTCGAAGAGGAGTGCGGAATTGCTGGAATCACCTTGGGTTCAAAGCTTTGTGAGACGGTCCACCGCTATGAGATGAAGGGCGTAGCCTACGTGAAGACGACGCACTGGTTTCGAATGAACGTGGACGGAAGGCCCGATTTGACGCCCCAGACCGAAGAGGGAATCGACGAGGTGCGGTGGATGGCAGAGGACCAGTGGCTCGAGGCTGCGCGCGGTACCTATGCGACCATTCAGGAGGTGATGCGTACCGCGCTGGGCACGAAGAGCGTGTAGTCTCCGCCGTAGCGAATCACTTCGCGCACGTGGCTTGAGGCAATGTATGCGTACCGGGCACGAGTTTGAAAGAAGACGGTTTCGATGTGGGGTTCGAGTTCGCGGTTGGTTTGGGCAATTGCCTTTTCGAATTCAAAGTCGGCGGGGTTGCGCAGGCCGCGAACCATGTAGTTGGCTCCCAGAGACTTGGCGAATGTGATGGTGAGGCCT
>JBDLUG010000035.1:0-11398 GCA_039805405.1 Bacteroidota bacterium | reverse complement strand
GAGGCCACTCCGGCCGCCATCCCCAGCTACCACGTCGCCCTGAGCCACGAACCCGAAGCCATCGGAACCTGCACCGCGCACTTCACCTACGGTGGGGACTATGCGGCAAACGTCGCCCCTGCGCGAACCTTTACCCTGGTGAGCCACCTCTTGCCGATGATCCACCGCGGCCTTTTGCAGGGCGCTGAAGAAGGATCCGGAATCGTCGTCATCGACCGCGAACTCGAGCCCTCAGACTGGACGGCCCTCGAACAGTTCATTCAGCAGCCCCTTGAGCGCAGCACCGAACTCGGAGCCCTGCCCCTCACCCCCTTTCGCATGCCGGCAGAACCCGCCGCGCACAAAATGCTCGACGTACTCGGTGACCTCGCGCTGGTCGGCCGACCCGTTGCCGCAGAAGTTCGTATTTTTAAACCCGGCCACCGCATCAATACCCTATTGGCCCAACGCATCATGGAACAGCTCGCATCCACCAACCCCGTACCATTTTTTGACCCCAACGCGGCTCCGTTGATGGACGTCACTCAGATCATGTCCATCTTGCCGCACCGCCCGCCATTCTTGCTCGTGGACCGCATCCACCACAAGACCGAAGACGAAATTTGGGGCAGCAAAGCGGTGACCATGAACGAGCCGTTTTTTCCGGGCCACTTCCCCGGATCTCCCGTGATGCCGGGCGTTCTGCAGCTCGAGGCCATGGCTCAGGTCGGCGGAATCCTTGCGCTCAGCACGGTTCCGGACCCTGAAAACTACCTCACCTACTTTCTCAAAATGGACGAGGTGAAGTTCAAAAGCAAGGTCGGCCCCGGCGACACCCTGTACTTTCACCTCACGCTCACCCAGCCGATTCGGCGCGGAATTGTCGTGATGCGCGGAGCCGCCTACGTCGGCCAAAAACTCGTCACCGAAGGCCTGTTTACGGCGATGATCACCAAAGACAAGTAAGCCGTGATTTCACCCCTTGCCTCGGTCCATCCGGACGCTAAAGTTGCCGGAAACGTCCGCATCGACGCCTTTGCAGTGGTCGAGCACGACACTGTGTTGGGCGACGGAACCTGGATTATGAGCGGAAGCCACGTGCTCGCCGGATCACGACTCGGCAAAAACTGCCGAATCCACCAAGGAGCCGTCGTCGGCGGTATGCCCCAGGACCTCAAGTTCAGCGGCGAATACAGCGAAGTCTACTTGGGAGACGGGTGCATCATTCGCGAGTGCGCCACCATCAACCGCGGCACCAAGGCCTATGGCAAAACCACCCTGGGCAAAGAGTGCTTGGTCATGGCCTACGCCCACGTCGCCCACGACTGCATCATCGGAGACCACGTCATTCTCGTCAACAACGTCGCCCTCGCGGGCCATGTAGAAATCGGCGACTGGAGCATTCTCGGTGGCCTGTCGGCCGTGCACCAGTTCGTCAAGATCGGCTCGCACGTGATGGTCGGTGGCGGATCCTTGGTTCGCAAGGACATTCCGCCATTCATCACCGTAGCCCGTGAGCCGCTGACCTTTGAAGGTGTGAACACCGTCGGCCTTCGCCGCCGCGGATTCAGCAACACCCGAATCGAAGAGATCCACCACGCCTACCGTTTGCTCTACCAAAGCGGATTTAACACGACGCAAGCAGTGAGCGAAATCGAACGCGAAGTCACCGCCAGCCCAGAGCGCACAGAACTCCTGAAGTTTGTACTTGCCTCTGACCGCGGCATTGTGCGCAAGCAGTAACTCATTATGGGCCTCGACTGGAACGGCGTCGGCAAGCAGATTTCGGGAACCGAAATCATCCGTCCGTGGACGGCTACCTGGTCAGCACAGTCCCGCGTTGCAGTGCTCGGAGCCAACGGATCCGGCAAAAGCACCGTCATCCAACTTCTGAGCGGGCAAATGCCCCCATCGGTGGGCAGTCTCACCTCCCCGTTTATCACTGCGGATTCTTGGCCCACCCAAGTGAGCTGGGCCGGTCCCAACGTGCAACCGCCATTGGACCTCAGCGGGCGCGAGTGGGTTGACCTGCACGGCACACTCCGTGCCTGGCGCCGCAGCCCCTGGGTCTATCTGAGTGAGTCCGACCCGATGTGGTCGCGACCACTGCGCAATCTGTCCAGTGGCCAGCGCCAGCGCCTGCTGCTCGCCGTCGCTATTTGCACGGACTCACCCCTACTCCTGCTCGACGAGCCCTGCAACCACCTCGATGCCGAGGGCCAAGAATGGTTTGCGCACATGCTGGGCGCCGAGCTCGAGGCACCGCAAGGTTCCGCCCGAATGCTCTTCGTGGCCAGCAACCACCACCCTGTCGAAGTGCGCCACTGCCTTGAGGGGGTTACGCCACAGGGCGATTCCGTACCTTTGCCAAAATTTTAGCGATATGGCGACTACCGCAGACATCAAGAACGGCATGTGCATCCACTTCAATCATGCGCCGTACCAGATCATCGAATTCCTTCACGTGAAGCCCGGCAAGGGCGCCGCGTTCGTGCGGACCAAGATGCGCAACCTCAACGACGGCCGCGTCCTTGAGCACACCTTCCCCAGCGGAACCAAGCTGGACGACATCAAAATTGAGTTCCGCACCTACCAGTACCTCTACAACGACGCCGACGGATACCACTTTATGAACATGGACTCCTACGAGCAGATTCCCATGCCCAAGGAGGTGATCAACGCCCCTCAGTTCCTTAAGGACGGCATGGAGTGCATGGTGATGTTCCACGCCGACGAGGACCGCCCCTTGAGTGTGGAGCTTCCGGCCACCGTCACGCTCGAGGTAACCTACACCGAGCCCGGAATGCGCGGTAACACCGCCACCAACACCCTTAAGCCTGCCACGGTTGAGGGCGGAACCGAAATTCGCGTTCCCCTCTTCATCGAAAACGGCGAGCGCATCGTCATCAACACTGCCGAGGGCACCTACAAAGAGCGCGCGAAGTAGTTCCCGCTTCATTCATAATTCGGAACCCGCTGGTCAACCCAGCGGGTTTTCTTTTGATTACAACTAATTGAACGTCCCTAGCAACGAGTGCCTAACAACGGGCATAAAAAAACCCCGCCGTTTCCGGCGGGGCTTATCAAGAGATGAACTTTTAGTTCTTATCCCACCAGAGTCGGTAGGTCTCGTCAACGCCAAACTTTTCAGCAGGAGTAGCACCAATTGGCATTGGAACATTGTTCGCGTTGTACAGGTACTCACCTTCTGGGTACGGCATACGGCGTGGAACCTCTGAAAGGTTTGCACCTGAAGGAGCTGAAAGGGCGGGGAAGCCCGTACGGCGCCAGTCAGTCCACGATTCCACATGCGTATACATTGCCACATACTTCTCGTTCATGATAAGCTCAAGAGTAGTTGAGGAAGGCATTGCAGCGACATACGCAGCGGCATCCGTAGCACTCACGCCTACATAGGCCATGTTGGCAGCAACTGCCGCCTCAAGACT
Source organism: Bacteroidota bacterium (assembly GCA_039805405.1). Classification (GTDB taxonomy): domain Bacteria; phylum Bacteroidota; class Bacteroidia; order Flavobacteriales; family Schleiferiaceae; genus TMED14. The sequence continues at coordinate 7,970 of JBDLUG010000035.1, read as the reverse complement.
TGAGCGAGCGTCTGTAGTCAGACCGGCACGGTACTGAGCTTCAGCTTTGATGAACATCAATTCGTAGTCCGTAATGATGGGCAACTTTGCCGTGGCAGCTCCGTAAAACGGCATGTAGGCAGAATCAGCAGAACGGTATGCACTGATACGTGGATCGTTGGACGCCCGCATCATGTTGAACATCGTGCCGTGCTGAGACAGGTACCCGTCGCGGTCTACGACCGTGAACTGGTACCAAGGGTTCTGATTCTGCGCCTCAGATTGGAACGGAATCTCAGTATTCGCACCAACAGCAAGCGCTAAGTCTGCAGCAGCAATTACGCTGGCAGCATTGTAACCGGACTTCTTGCTTAAGTGGTTCAAGTAGCGCGCACCAAGTGCAGCAGCAGTTGCCTTCCACTTGACGAGGTCACCTTTGTGAATGAGGTCGTCATTCCCAGGTTTTACTGAACTCGGTAGATCCAACTCGGCACTACCCTCTTGGAGCAACGTGGCAATCGCCGCGTAGATTGACTCTTGAGAATCAAACTTGGGCTTAAGAGCAACGGCGCCTTGAAGTGCTTCAGAGTACGGAATGTCTCCGAAGTGGTCGGTCAAGGTACCTAAATACATAGCCATGGTGATCTTGGCAACGCCTGAGTAGGCTGGAGCTTCGAGATCCTCAGACTTTTCAATCACAAGCTTGAGGTCATAAAGACCACCTGCATAGGAGTTGTTCCAAGGCGTGTCAAAATCGCCCTCGCCAATTTGCGAATAGCGGTTGTGCGCAAGAGACTGGCGGTCAATGCCCGTCATTTGTTGCACAAAAATGCCCGTAAGGCGAGGAAGCACGTCTCCTTGAACAAACGCATACGACGCTTGTGCCGAAGGCAACAGGGTGCTCATTGGTGCATCACTCGGACGCGTTGGATCGAGCTTGTAGGCCTCGAGCCACTCGTCAGAGCACGAAGTCGCAACGACTCCGACAGCCAAAAGCGGAATAAAAAATAATTTTTTCATGATCAAAATCGTTTAGAAGTTAGCCTTTAAGCTGAGGATGTAACCCTTGGTGTTGGGCATATTGAAGTAGTCAGCGCCTTGGCTGTTGGTCGCACCTGAAAGGTTGGTTTCAGGATCTACACCGGTAAACGGAGTGCTCAAGAACAAGTTGCGACCTTGGGCTGACAGACTCAAACCTTTAAGACCGCTTCCAGCGAGTGCCTTTTCAGGAAGGCTGTACGAAATACCAATTTGGCGAAGGCGAATCCAGCTGCCGTCCTCAATGAATGGACGCGATGCTCCTGTAAATCCGCTCAATGGACCATTGGCGAACGAATTGAAGCCGTGCTCAATTTGTGTCATGTTTGCTTGGCCGCTCACGTCGTTGCCGTCGATGATGGTACCTGGAGCATACACCCCATTGGTTCCGCTCACGTGGTCGTACCACAAGAAGCTGCCCCCGCGCTCTACCACCTCACCGTTGTTCAAGGTCATTGATTCGGTATCGCCGTGGGTACCGAAGTACATGAGTGCTCCGCGGGTTCCGTTCCAAATGTCTCCACCTTGACGAATGTCCCAAAGCATATTGAAGCTCCAGTTTTTGTATGAAATGTCGTTGGTCCAGCCCAGCAAGAAATCAGGGTTGGGGTCACCGACAACCACTTCTGTTGAACTGTATACAGGATATCCGAATTCGTCTACAAGCGCTACGCCGTCTTCGTTGCGCTGCCAGTCGTCACCATAAAGGGTTCCGTAGGCCTCGCCCACCATGAGGCGCTGGTTAGCTCCAAAGAAACCCCATGGCAGTCCAATTACATCTACACCTTCAGCCAGAGCTGTTACTTTGTTGCGGTTGCGAGTGTACGTAATGCCTGTGTTCCAATTGAAATCTTCTGACTTCACGAGGTCGGCACTAGCGGCAATTTCAATACCGCGGTTGTACATGCTGCCCGCGTTAATGAACGCTGAGGTAAAACCTGACGAACCAGCCACGGGAACTGCAATAATGAGGTCGCGCGATTCCTGGTTGTAGAATGTGAAGTCCACATTCAGGCGGTTTTTGAACATGCGGAACTCAGTTCCGATTTCAGAGGTAACTGTAAATTCTGGGGTCAAATCCGGATTACCCAGCACATCGCTCATTGTGAAACCTGTTTGGCCCATGAACGGGAAGCTCAAGCCTTCGACCCAACCTGAACCCACCGTGGTACGGTTGAAGTAGGTGGCGTTCGAACCGAAGCCGGGCTCGATACCCACTTTGGCTTGGCTGGCGCGAAGCTTCCAGAAATTGAGCACGTCGCTCTTGATGTTGAGTGCGTCGGTAAGTACGAGACCCAAGCTAGCAGAGGGGTACAAAATTGGAGTGCCCACATCACCAAAGGTGGATGCCTGGTCGCGGCGGGCGGTCAAGGTCAAGAACAGGTAGTTCTTGTAGTCAAATGTTCCTTCACCGTAAAGACCCCAAATGCGGCGGCGAGTAATGCCCTCACCCGTTTGCTGGTTGGTCGCGTTGGACATGTTGTAGAAGTTTGGAATCACCAAACCTGAACCGTAGCCCCACACATTGCGAAGCTGGCGCTGGTTAGAGTTGAATCCGGCCATAGCGGCAACTCCGAAATCACCAAACTTTTCGGTGTAGCGAATCTGAAGGTCTTGGTTCAACTCTTCCCAGTTGTACACATCGTTGGTGATGCTACCGGCAGGGAACGATCGGCTGTTCTTTGCAATAATTTGCTGGCGCGTGTCACTGTAGGCATCCAGACCCACCTTGTAGTTCACAAGGACGTTATCAGCTAAAGCGTAGTCCAATTGAACGTAGCCAAACGTGCGCGACACCTTATCCTGGAACGGATTCTTGTTTACCGTCCAGTAGGGGTTGTCATAGCCTCCGCCGTTGCGGTAGGTGCGCTGCGTTCCGTCAGCGTTCTCATATCCGGCAGAATTGTCGAAACTTGGTGGCGTGCGGAGCAAGCCCAGCATCAAACCTGATACGTTGGAACCCTGCTGAATACGGTATCCACCTGATGACGTGTACGCAAGTGAACCCGTAGCCTTGAGCTTTGAAGTAATTTGTCCAGAGCCGGTCAAACGAACAGTGGTCCGGTCAAAGCGGTTCAATGGAATGATTCCTTCGTCGGCAAGGTTTGAAACCGAGAGATAGTAGGTAGAGCGCTCCGTTCCGCCTGAAACGGTTACCGAGTTGTTCAAGCGAAGTCCGCGCTTAAAAAAGTCGTACGGATTGGCGGCCGCTACCCCTGCATCACCCACAAATAGGCTGGGATCCGATACAATGTTACCGTTGGCGTCGTAACCCAATTCTGAGAGGTTTGGACCCCAAGAGAACGGGCTGGTTGTACCTCCACCGTACGATCCAACGCCTTGAGCAAATTTGCTCTGAAGGCGGGGAAGCTGGTTCACTTCAGTGAGTTCAGCAGACGAGTTTACGTCGACACGAAAGGCCTGCCCGTAGGCACCTTTTTTAGTTGTAATGAGGATTACGCCATTGGCACCACGTGTTCCGTAGAGCGCCGCAGCCGCACCTCCTTTGAGCACCGAAATGGTCTCGATGTCGTCAGGGTTGATGTCCATGGCTCGGTTAGAGTAGGCAACGCCTTCACGTAAGTCTGATGTGTTGGTCATCGAGTTGTCGATGGGTACTCCGTCTACGACCATGAGCGGCTGGTTGTCGCTCGACGTGAACGTGGCATTGCCCCGAATCTTGATGTATGAAGCCGCTCCCGATGCACCCGAAGAGTTGGTCACCTGAACCCCGCTCACCTTGGCCGAAAGACCTGAGATGATGTTGGATTCGCCCGACGCCTTCACAGCGGAACCTTTGATTTCCTCTACTCCGAAGCCAAGTGCCCGGCGCTGCTTCTCAACACCCCCGGCCGTGACTACAATATCATCGAGTCGGGTCGATTCAGACTGAAGCTTGACGTTCACAACGGAACCTGCTGCACTGACCTCTTGGCTGGAATAGCCAAGGGCTGAAAATACTAAGACCGCATTCTGGCCAGCTGAAATGGAATACTTTCCATCAAAGTTGGTGACTGCGGCCACGTTGGTGCCTTTGACTCGGACTGATACCGAGGGAAGGCCTTCGCCGTTTGCTGCGTCGGTTACCGAACCTGTTACCGTGCGCTGCGCAAAGGCAGACACGGACAGAAGGGCCGCTGCAACGAAGGCAAGAAAAGATGCTCTGCGTTTCATAAGTGTTAATGAATTGTTAAGGTGATTGCAAAGTAGTAAAAATTCACTTGCATTCTTCACCTAATCCACTAAAGCTATTTAAAGCCCACTTTAGTACACCGCTAAAGGTCTAGTTCCTCGATGCCGAGCGGCCCGCCCACGCCAGCAAGCCCGCGCTCATCCATACGAGCACGGCCCCTTTGTCCATGTCGAGAAAGTTGTTGAGCACTCCGTGAACCCAGTAGGTTGTGAGGCCAAGCATGGCCAAGAGCACTAGGGTTCGGTCGGACCCTTCGGGCATTCGCACGTAGGCCCTTGCCCCAGTGCGGTACATCACTGCAATCAAGAGCACCACCCAGAGCAAGCCCGGCCAACCGAGTTCCGCCAACGGACCGATGTACTCAGAATGCGCATTGCCCAAGTCGCCGCCGTTGGTTGAGATAATCGTCAATTGCGACGAATGCTGAAAGGGCGCATACTGAAACTGATAGGTGCCTAGCCCCCAGCCGGTGTGCGGACGATCTTGCCACATTCTGAGCGCCGAGGCCCAACGATTGAGCCGCTCGAGGTTCGAGGCGTCGGTCGAAATGTTTGATGCGCTTTGAATGTGTTCGCTAAAGTTGTCGCTCGATACCGTGTCGTTCTTGGTAAAAATCCGCATCCACTGATCCTGGGTGGCCCAGAGTCCGCCAAGAACTAGAAGCACGATGCCGGCAATCTGACGGACTGAAATCCGCCACGCAAACACGAGGTACACGGCGCCGGCCGCTACCAAACTGAGCCATGCCGCTCGGGTGTACGAAAAAACGAGCGCCACCGTCAACAGAGACCACAGCCCTACGTGAATAAAGCGCATAACGAGCGACTGCGGCCGTACGGCGGCCCAAATGGACCAGGGGTAGACAAATGCCAGGGCCATTCCGTAGACCGTGTGTTCCTTATAAAACGGGTACATGACCCATGTTGAGGTCTCCTTTGAAAATCCGTACTGGGAATGCACGTAAAGGGTCCACAGTGCGGCGACAGCCAGGCTAAACGTGTACAGCGGAAAAACGAGCTGGCGTGCCCAAGGTTTCTCGAAGGCGGTGCCCAGCATGAAGTACATGGGAACCAAGAACCACACGCGGCTCAGTACCGCTTTGAAACTCACAAGCGGCATTTCGCTAAAGAGCACGCTCACCCCCATCCAGGCCAATTGGATCAGAATGATCCAGGTCAAGGGCTGCTTCAGAATGGGCCAGGGCAAGCGACCTTGGTGCAGAAAGCGAACCAGTGCAAACACCGTCAGTCCGGCCAGCAGCACTTCGCCCGGCAAGCTAAGGCCTACATTAAAGTCCGACCCTTTGAGGGTCACCGACAGCGGTGTGATCGCCACCACGGCGAGTACTAAACTTTCGACGTGGTAGAGGGCCCAAAGCACCACTGCAGCTGCAAAAGGAACGGCTGCCACGGCATACCATTCCATGGCGACGGTTGTCGCCGTCACTGCGGTAAGCACCAACGCGGCCCAAAGGCCGAAGCGGCCGCTTACGACGGAAGCTTTTCCTTGAGCTCCTTCCATGTATTGGCGCCCAAAATGACGACCATGGTTGCGACAAACGCTGAAAGCGCCGCCACCACGACGACCAACCAGCGAACTGGGTACTTCTTTTTGTCGGCCGCGATCGCAGCGTTGACGCGGAACGTCGCCGGAAGCACCTGGTACGCATCCACGCGGGCTTGATCAAGCTTCGTTTTGACCTTGACCTCTTCTTCTTTCATCAGGTGGAGCTCGTCGCGCAAAGCCACATAGCGACCGCCGTACTTCGCAAGGGTATCTAGAACCGACTTGAGCTGCTTGATGGTTTTTTCGCTGCGTCCTTCAGCAATGGCCGTGGCGTACTGTTCTGAAACGACCATGGACTGACCTTCGTACTCGTGCACTCCCTTGCGGCGAAGGGCCTTGATCTCGTCCTCCATATCGCGCAGCTCTTGGCGGATTTTTTGGTACTCATTCTTCACCAGATTGAGGCCCACTACGGCTCGCTCGCGCTGAATGCGGCTCTTCACGCGGTCCAGCAAATCCACAATGGCGTTGGCCATGTCGGCGGCCATTTGCGGATCCTTGTCGCGCACGCTGATGCGCACACTCATAAATTGGGTGCGCTCAAATGAAATTTTGTCGCTGAACTCCTCGTGCAAATCGGTGCGGAGCGTTGGGCTCGACGGGTCCAGATCGTAGTGCTCGATCAGCTTAAACCGGGTGGTGATGGTATCAAAAATGGCATCCGACGACAGGACCTGAAGCAGCTGCTCGGCCTGTTCCTCGGCCCCAAATTCCAGGAAATCCTGATCCTGATAGGTGTTTTGGGGCAGCAGGGCCTTTGACGCGGAATTTGTCGTCGACGGAAACACGATGACCGTGGATTCAAAAAGGGGCGTAATAAACCACGGACCCGAAAACACGGCCGCGGCCACCGCCGCGACGAGCGGAGCTACGAGCAGCGCCTTGCGGTTGCGAAACAAAAAGAGCAGGAGGTTCTGCGAGCTGGGGTCCATAATCGGTCGGTATTCAGGTCCACAAAGATAGGTCCTTGCCCGTGAGGGCTTCGAGCTGTCTGACGTCTTCTGTAAAGTAGGCCCACGCCGCAGTTCGCTCCTCTGGGCTGAGGCGGAGCGGAACCGGGGCCGCACTGGCACGCTTGACCGCGTCCCGAGCCCCCGTTGGAATCAGCCGACGAAGTGCCCGCCCCACCGGGTGGTGCTGCGCAAATCGAGCGAGCGCCGGCCAGCGCACGTCGTGGGCGGCGTGCACCACTTCGCGGTGCGGAAGCGGCACGGGGTCCAAGCCCAAAAATGCCTGGACCTCGCCCCAAAAGGCCTCGGGCTGTGCAAAAGCCTCTTCGTACCACGCAACATGAACCTTGACCCCGGAATTTTGCCAGCGCATCAGGGCTGGGGCGTACGTGCTCAAGGCGATGAAGTTCTCACGTTGGCCCCACGCGGCGGGCTGCGCGGCGTCCCGGGCCAATTCCGCCAAAAAGTCCCCCGAAACCAGCCCGTACTTGCGCGCCATTCGGTAGTGCGAAAAGGCGCGGTCCACCGGATTTCGGAGCACAACGACCACCTTGACGTTTGGGTTGGCCGCAGGAAGCGCCTCAGCGGCCGACGGACTCCAGAAGTAGCTCGTGGACGCCTCGGCGCGAAGTTGGCCGGGCTGGGCATGGGCCCAAAGCCGGGCGTAGTCTTCGGGACGGCGCACAAATGCCTGGTGGCGCCACGGCAGTGGGTCTGATTGGGCCCAGTAGTCGGCGTCTGCGTCGGGCGAAACCCGCAAAAAGGCCGGACTGAAGGTGGACGGATCGAGTTCCGCGGCGTAAAAATTCGGTTCCTTGATGCGCGCCATGGCCACACCCGGGTGGGCGGCGAGCCAGTCGGCCACCGTGGTGCTTCCCGACTTCGGGACTCCGATTAACACCGCGTCAAGCATGGGATTCAACGCCAAAAGATCAGGGTTCGTATGCCCGTTTTGCGGTAGACGGCGACGAGGGCCCAGACGTTCCAGAGCACCATCGTCGCAGAGGTGGCCCAGGCGGCACCGACCACGCCCATCAATGGAATTAGAGCGAGGTTGGCGGCCGCATTCGCGAGGGCCGCGACTGCCATCGTTTTTTGGGCGGACTGCTCGTTGCCTGTCATGTTCAAAAGATACATGACTGGCCCGCAGAGGGCGTTGACTACTTGGCCAAGGGCCAGCACCCGCAGGACGCCGGCATAGGGGGCAAGTTCCGGACTAAAAAACGAGAGCAGCCAGGGTGCGA
>JBDLUG010000034.1:0-11449 GCA_039805405.1 Bacteroidota bacterium | reverse complement strand
AATCCGACTTGGTTGTTGATGACCAGGTGAATGGTTCCGCCGGTGCCGTAGCCGTCGAGGCGCTCCATCTGCACGACTTCGTAGACGATGCCCTGGCCGGCCACCGCCGCGTCTCCGTGAATTTGAATCGGAAGCACCTTGGATCGGTCCATTCCGTAGTCCGTATTGCCCTTGGCGCGGGCGATGCCCTCTACGACTGCATCTACGGCTTCAAGGTGCGAGGGGTTCGGCGAAATGTTTAACTTCAGTTGGCGTCCGTTGCGGAGCTGGCGCACCGCCGTGTAGCCCAAGTGGTACTTCACGTCGCCGTCAAAGCCCTCTTCGTCGTCGAATTCTTTGCCCTCGAATTCGCTAAAGATTTGGCGGGCAGGCTTGCCAAAAATATTGGTCAGCACGTTGAGGCGTCCGCGGTGGGCCATGCCGAGCACGACCTCTTCAACGCCGAGTTCTGCGGCGCGCTGCATCATAAAGTCGAGGCCTGGAATCAGCGCCTCGGCCCCTTCAATCGAGAAGCGCTTTTGTCCGACAAACTTGGTGTTCAAAAAGTTCTCAAACGCAACGGCTTCGTTCAGCTTGTGCAGAATGTGCTTTTTGTCGTCTGCGGCAAGAACCGGGTAATTGTCGTTCGGATGAATGTAGTTTTGAATCCACTTAATTACCTGTGGATCACGAATGTACATGTACTCCACACCGATTGATCGGCAGTAGATGGCCTTGAGGTGGTCGACAATCTCGCGAAGCGGAGCCGGTCCGGGCAAGCCCACTTCTACCGCGGCCTGGAAGCTGCTGTCGAGGTCTGAGGCTGAGAGGCCAAAGTTCTCGAGGTCCAGTGTCGGCTTGTAGGTGCGGCGCTCGCGAACCGGATTGGTCTGCGTAAAGAGGTGACCGCGGGTGCGGTATCCGTTAATAAGGTTGAGCACCATGAACTCTTTGCGGAGCTCCTCGGGAACCTCGGGCCCCACGGGCGCAACGACGGACTCGAGGTCGTCGCCGTACGGACTGCGCGCGAAGTCGTAGCCTTGAAAGAACGCCTTCCACGAAGGCTCTACAGAATCGGGATTCTCGACGTACTGTTGGTAGAGGTCATCTAAGTACGCTACGTGCGCACTGCCGAGAAAAGAAAAGCGGTCCATACAGGCTAAATTCCCTGCAAAATTACGGCCAAAACGCCTAGGATTCGCGGCAAAAAAGCCAATTGGCAAGCTCTTTTAGTTCGTCAGTGCGGGCACCGAGCGTACCCGCATGCTCGAGGGCCTGAAGGGCCAAGTCAAAGTGGGCGCGGCGGCACTCCTCGACGTAGGCGCGAACACCTGTGGTTTCGAGTGCCTCAATGAGGTACGAAACGCGTTCTTCGCCGCGAAGCGCGAGTGCCTCGTGAATGTGTTCCGGGCTTCGGCGGCCCAATTCAATCCAAAGGAGGGTCTTTTTTCCCTGAATTAAGTCGCCGCCTGCTTGCTTTCCGGTTTTGGTGGGGTCCCCAAAGGCGTCGAGCAGGTCGTCGTGGATTTGAAACGAAGTTCCGAGCTCAAGGCCAAACGAATACAGCGCCTTGGCCATCTCGACCGAGCCACCACCGCTCAGCACACCCATTTCAAGTGCGCAGCCGAGTAAAACACTGGTTTTGTAGCGAATCATTCTGAGGTACGCGCCCTCTTCAACGCGGTCCTCGTGCTCAAAATCCATGTCCCACTGCTGGCCTTCACAGACTTCGAGGGCCGTCTGGGTAAAGACTCGGTAGAGGTCGGGCAGCACCTGCTTTGGCGCGGATTCCAGTGCCTTAAACGCCAAGGCAAACATCGCGTCACCGCTCAATATTGCCGTATTCACTCCCCAGCGCTCGTGCACCGTGGCCTGGCCGCGGCGAAGTGGAGCCGCATCCATGATGTCGTCGTGAATCAGTGAAAAGTTGTGAAACCGCTCTACTGCATGTGCCGCGGGCAGCGCAAGATCTGCTTTGGCCCCGACTGCCTCGGCCCCCATCAGAGAGAGAACTGGACGAAGTCGCTTGCCGCCCATTGCCAAAATGTAGCGCTGGGGGGCGTACAGCCGGTCGGGCTGACGGCTCCATTCGGGTTCACCCATGGACGCCTCTAGGGACTGAAGAAAAAAGCGCTGTAAACGTTCGACGGACTGCATAATCGGGGTTGCTCGTGCTCTGGAATCAGAGCAGGGATTGAAGGTACGCTCCGTATCCGCTTTTGACCAATGGGGCCGCGAGGCGCTGAAGCTGGGCCGCGTCAATAAAGCCCTGACGGTAGGCCACCTCTTCAATACAGCCCACCTTGAGGCCCTGGCGGCGCTCAATGATCTGCACGAACTGGGCGGCTTCCATCAGGCTCTCAAAGGTCCCGGTGTCGAGCCATGCGGTTCCGCGGTCCATGATCTGGACGCTGAGCTCGCCGCGGCGCAGGTACTCGCGGTTCACGTCGGTGATTTCGTACTCGCCGCGAGCCGAAGGTTTGAGGTTGGCGGCAATGTCGACCACTTGGTTGTCATAGAAGTACAGTCCGGGCACGGCGAAGTTGCTCTTGGGCTGCGCAGGCTTTTCTTCGATCGAAAGCGCCTTGCCCTGCGCGTCGAACTCGACCACGCCGTAGCGCTCGGGGTCACTCACCGGGTAGGCAAACACGACTCCGCCCTGGGGGTTGGCCGAGGCTTGGAGGATGCTGGGCATCTGGGTTCCGTAAAAAATATTGTCGCCCAAAACGAGGGCCACCGCGTCGTCACCGATAAAGTCGCGACCCAGCACAAAGGCCTGGGCGAGGCCGTTGGGCTCGTGCTGCACCGTGTACTCAAAGCGGCAACCCAGCTGCGACCCGTCGCCCAGCAGCTTGTGAAAGAGTGGCGCGTCGTGCGGCGTGGTGATGAGCAGGATTTCGCGGATTCCGGCCTCCATCAGCGTAGAAAGCGGGTAGTAAATCATCGGCTTGTCGTACACCGGCATGAGCTGCTTGCTGATGCTGTGGGTGAGCGGATGGAGTCGGGTGCCGGAACCGCCGGCGAGGATGATACCTTTCATTGCTTATTCGTCTTCTGAGAGTTCGGCCAGCGAAACCTCTTGCTCCTTTGCAGACATCACTTTATCGAGCGACATGAGTAGAGACGGTAGCAAAATTAGGTTCGAGAACATGGCGAATCCGAGAGTAAGAGACACCAGCAAGCCTAACGCTTGAGTTCCGCCAAAATTTGACGCTAAAAAGATCATAAATCCCGCAAAAAGCACCACTGAGGTGTAGAACATGCTTACTCCGGTCTCATGGATTGCTTTGAGGGCTGCGTCGGCGATCCGCCCGCCGTTGATGTGCAGCTCTTGGCGGTAGCGCGAAAGCAAGTGCAGGGTGTCGTCCACTGAGATTCCGAACGCAATCGAAAAGATGAGCACGGTTGATGGCTTGACTGGGATTCCGAACCAGCCCATAATACCCGCGGTCATGATCAGCGGAAGCAAGTTGGGTAGGATGGCCACCACCATCATGCGCCATGAGCGAAAGAGGCCCGCCATGAGGATCGAGATCACCACGACCGCCAAAACCAAACTCATCATCAGGTTGTCGATCAAAAACTCTGTCGAACGCAAGAAAATGAGGCCCGCCCCTGAGAAGCTCACATCGACCTGTTCGCGGTCAAATACGGCGTCGGCATTGTGCTGAATGGCCTTGACCACCTCAATCATTTCAGGACGCGGAAGGTCCTGAACCTGAACTGTCACGCGCAATCTTTGATTGTCCTTATCGATAAGACCCGAGGTCAATGCCTGGTTCGCGCTGGCGGCTCCGCTGGGTAGCAGCGCAGCAATTTGGCGTCGCTCGGCCGCAGACGGAAGCTCATAAAACTCGGGCATTCCGCCGTAAAACGCTTGGCGGCTGAACTTCAAAAAGTCAACCACACTTATGCTGCGCGACATGTTGGGCAGGGTATCGAGCGAGCGCTGAAACTCTTCAACTTGACGCAGGACGCTCGACGAATTGATGCCACCGGACTCGCGAGTATTTACAATGACTTCGAGCGGAATCACACCTCCGAGTTCCTGCTCAAAAAACTTCATTTGTGTGACCAGCGGGTCGCTCGGATCAATATCAGTGGTGATGTTGCCCGTGGTCTGCATGCGCATCATGCCAAGTCCCCCGAGCACGGCCAACAGCACGGAACCGAGGTATACCCAGCGGCGGTGGTACTGCGCCACGCGCTCTAACCAAAGCACCCCGTTCGAAAGCCACTTTTGGTCCAAATGCTTGTAGTGCTGGGGGCGCGGAGCCGGAAGCCAGCTGTAGAGCACCGGCAAAATGCTGATGGACAGCACGAACACCATGATAATGTTGATGGTCGCCGCAATTCCAAAGTGAACAAGTGCATCACTCGAAGTCAAAATAAAGGTCGAGAATCCGAGGGCCGTCGTCAAGTTGGTGAGCAAAGCCACCCCTCCAATTTTTTTCACCGTGAACGCCACGGCTTGGTCCACGTCCTTGTGCAGAGAGAACTCCTGGTGGTACTTATTGATGAAGAAGATGCAGTTCGGAACCGCAATCACAATGAGCAGCGGCGGAATCAAGGCCGAAAACAGCGTGAGCTTGTAGCCCAATCCGCCTAAGACTCCGAACGAACCCACGACGCCGACGCCGACCACGGCCAAGGCAATGAGCGCAGCCCGCGTGCTGCGCATCATCGCAAACATGATGAGCAAGGTGACGATTCCGGTCAAGCCCAAAAAGAGGTTGATTTCTGACTTAATGCTTCGCGCATTAATCATTCGCAGGTAGGGAACCCCCGAAATCTGCACATCAATCCCGGTGCGGCGCTCAAACTTCTTAGCCTCGTTGGTAATGCGGTCGATCATCGGGAAGAACAGCTTGCTGTAGTTCGCCGTATCGGTGATCTGCACGGCCATGAGCTGGGTGTTGCCGTCGTGGCTGTTCATTAGGCCGTGATAGACCGGAAGCTCATTGAGTGTCGCCTTGAGTTGCTGGGCCTCCTCGCGCGAATTGATTCGACCGTCGCAAATTGGGTCGGCCACAAATCGATCGGTTGAGTCCGGACCCAAGGTGAGCTCTACCGCATTGTGCCACGAAAGCACATTCACCACATCGGGGGTTGCCTCGATGTTTTTGGCCATCTCGATCCACGAATTCAGGATGTAGGGCGTAAACATCGCCCGGTCGTGCGCCGCCAAGAAGACGACTCCCCCACTACCCTGCTCAAACTGTTCGTTCAGCGCGACAAATTCAGTGTAGACGCTGTCAGTCTCTGGCAGCATTCGGGCGAAGTGGTAGCTCACCTCGACGTTGCGGCCCATATAGCCCATTATGAGCACATACAGGACCCAAAAAATCAATACCGCCCGGCGGTTTCGACGCAAAAAGCGAGCGAGTTTTTCCCACATAGTGCGCAAAGGTAGGGTTTAGGATTGCTCGGCCGGGAACAGAATCGGGCGGCTCGGCACCGCGTCCCCCTGCATCGGAGCCAGACTCAAATTGAGCATGTAGCGCCCGTCGGCGCATTCGGCCGGAACCTGAATCAATTCGGTAATACTCGCCTCGGGGTAGCGAGCTTCGGCCGCAGACTGCGACCCAGGTGGCAACCCCCAAAACGCGCGGTGGGCCGCCAAGGCTCCGCCGTCTTCTTCGGGATCCACGCTTGGCAAATCGACAAGCAGGTGGCGCACGCCGTGCTCGGCCAACCATGCCAAGGCGGCGGGTTCGATGGCCAGAGGATCCGACTGCCGCCAGTCCCGCTGGCTAAGGTCTCCTTCTTGAGTGGCCAAAACCAACGCTTGGTAGTCATGCAGCGCCGCAGACGAAGCACGAAGTGCCTCAAGCTTAACCAGCTTTGCAGCCGGAATTCGCACCACACGAGCGCTCAGCCAGGGCGAAATTCCGAGGTCCACCGCATGGCGCGTTTCGCGCACCACATGGCCAAGGGACTCGGTATGGGTTCCGTGAGCGTGGGGGTTGAAGTGCACGTCAAAAAAATTGACGCTCCCCCCCGCGGCCACGTCGCCGACCCAATTGCCGAGCCGCACGGGTTTACGGCGCGGACCATCGATATACCACGCCCGAGGCCGGCCAAATTCAACGAGGATGCTCAGGTCGTACATACTGCGAAACTAACGGAATCAGGACTCAAGGCCAAATGCGTCCGAGGCAATGGCGTCAGCCCACAGCCAGCCCTCGCCGTCAAGGCGCCAACCGGATTCATCAGACAAGAGTAGTCCCTGCCGCACCCATTTGGACCACGCCCGGTCGAGGTCACGTCCCTGGGCCGCAGCACGCGGAAGCCCTTCTGCGCGGCGAAGTTGGGTCAGCACCTGCTCGTGAAACCATTCTTGGTCGTTCAGCACCTCGAGTTCAAACCAGTCTTCACCACTCGACACCGAGAGCGCCCGTTGGTAGACCGAATTGCTGCGCACGTTGGCCCTTCGCTGGCGGTGGCCGTCAAACGAATGCGCTCCGGGGCCCAATCCCAGGTACGGATCGCCCTGCCAGTAGGAACTGTTGTGCACGGCACGCCAACCCGGCTTTGCGTAGTTGCTCACCTCGTAGGCGTCCCAACCCTGTCGTTGAATTTCGCTGCGAAACCACACAAAGTCCTCAGCCGCCCGCTCGTCCCGCGGGGCCTCACTGCGGCCTTTGGCGACGTCGTGAGCAAGCGCCGTGCGCGGCTCAACGGTGAGCGCATACGCCGAAAGGTGCGGCGTTTCAAGCTCCAAAGCGCGTCCCACCTGCTCTTGCCATTCCCCGAGGCTGCTGCCGGGCAATCCGTAGATCAAGTCAATGCTCAAATCCTCAAAACCAGCATCTTGGGCGCGTCGTACGGCGTCGACGGCATCGCTTCCGCGGTGCGGACGGCCCATCCAATCGAGTCGGTCGTCGCGAAAACTCTGAACCCCAATGCTCAGGCGGTTGAATCCTTCAGAGCGCCACAGGGCCAACCGATCGGCCGTCACGTCTTCGGGGTTGACTTCGAGCGTGCATTCTGCATCTGACTCAATCACAAGGCGTTGGCGCAGCGCGGCGTTCAATGTGCGGAATTCTGCGTCCGGCAGCACGCTCGGGGTTCCGCCGCCCCAGTACAGGGTGCGGGCGGGAGTTTCGTGCGGAATCCGAAGTTCCGCCTCACGCCGCATCGCGGCGACCACCTCGGGAATTTGCTTGAGCAGCGTCGAAAAGTGAAAGTCGCAGTAGCGGCACGCGTGCCGGCAAAACGGGACGTGGACGTAGACGCCCGTGGGTTGGGCAGAACTCACGGCAGAGGTAGGGCGAGGCGAAAGGTGGTTCCCTGACCGGGCGCACTGTGCAGCACCTCTAAATGGCCACCGTGTCCCTGTACGGCGATGCGTCGGGCCAAACTCAGCCCGAGGCCCCAGCCGCGCTTTTTGGTAGTAAATCCAGGTCTAAAGACCGACCGGCGCACTTTGGCAGTCATGCCTTTGCCGTTGTCGGTCACGTCCACGACCACCTGGTCGCCGACGCGGTGCGCACGAACCTCAATCCGCCCCTTTTGGTCGGTCAGCGCATCGACTGCATTGCGAATGAGGTTCTCGAGGACCCATCCAAGCAGCACCGGTTGGTAGCGCACTTGCGGCAACGTGGGCGCCACGTCGTAGCGCAGTTCCACCCCTTTGGGCAGGCGCTTTTGAAGATAACCGACACTGTGCTCGACCAGCGGCGCGAGCTCGGCGACCTCACCGGGCTGGTCCGACCCGATTTTTGAGAATCGGTCTGCAACCGTTTGCAGGCGCTCGAGGTCCTTGCGCACTTCAGCGAGTAAAGGGGTCAAATTGGGCTGGGACGCGGCCTCGTCCTCGAGCACCGTGAGCCAGCCGTAGAGCGCCGAGAGTGGCGTACCGAGTTGGTGCGCTGTTTCGCGGGCCATTCCGGTCCATACTTGGTCTTCTTCAGCCCGGCGCGCACGGTGAAATCCGTAGTACGAAAGCGACAAAAAGAGCGCCATGACGCCAAGCAGCACCCGAGGGTACACGCGCAGCTGCCCCAAGGTCGTTGACTCGTACTGATAAATGAATTGGCTCAATCCCGGAGCCAGTTCAAGCTCAATCGGCGGCGCGTAGGCCTGCATTAAATCGATCCAGTACGTGCTGTCGGCAGCGGTAGAATCGCGCCACGCCACGTTCCGCGACGATACCACGCGGCCCACGTCGTCGACAAGCAGCAAGGGAATGGACTCGTTGTCTTCAATAATTTGGGTGGCCAAGGTGAGGTCCACGTCGGGTGAAGACTGCACAATGTGCTCCACTGCCATTGCCCACCGAGCCACCTCGCGGGCCTCGCGGCGCCTTAGGTTGGACGCCAGAGTTTCAGTGTACCAGAGCGTCGCGGCCGCAATGACCACGGCAAAGAGCAGCAATCCTGCCTTCCACCGTTGGCGGAGCTGATAAACCGAAACACTTCGAAATGGGTTGAGCATTTGTAGCGAAGGTAGTACGACCTTTGCACCTCTTTGTTTATGCGATCTCCCGTAGCCTTTCTCTTTGTTCTGGTCCTCTACTTTGCCATGGACCTTTATGTGTACCGCGGACTGCGCACCCTCGACCCCGCGATCTGGGTCAAGCGCGCCTTCATGGTGGTGCACGGCCTCGGCTACGCCTACGTGCTCTATGCTTTTTTCAAGTACGACCCGTCGGCCCCGTCTGATGAGATTCGGCGCGGAATGCAAACGTTTATGATTTGGTTCGTCCTGCTGTACGTTCCGAAGCTCCCCATGATTGCCATTTGGCTCGCTGAAGACTTTGTTCGCGGAGGCTACGCCCTGTTCGGCAGCGAAGGCTGGCCTGAACGGCGCAAGGCCCTTGGATGGCTCGCGGTCGCCCTCGGAACCATTCCGTTTGTCGGCATTTTGGACGGATGGCAGTTTGGCCGTTCGCGCTACCGAATTAAAACGCACATCGCGCGGATTCCGGGATTGCCCGAGGCCTTTCGCGGGTTCCGCATCGTACAAATCAGCGACATCCACAGCGGCAGCTTTACCGACCCCGACGAAGTGCAAAAAGGCATTGACGCGGTGCTTGAGGCCCACGGCGACGCCGTAGTATTCACGGGTGACCTCGTCAACAACACGGCTGACGAAATCGAGCCCTGGATGGACCGGTTTCGCCAAATCACGGCTCCTCACGGCGTATTCAGCATTTTAGGCAACCACGACTACGGCGACTACGTGCCTTGGCCGAGCCCCGAAGTCAAGGAAGCCAACCTCGACCGCCTTGCCCGCAACCAAGCCGAAATGGGCTGGACCCTGCTGCGCAACCAGCGCGCGGTGCTGACCAAAGACGGCGCTGAGCTCGAGCTCCTTGGAATCGAAAACTGGGGCCTCCCGCCGTTCCCACAGTACGGACGCCTCGACGAGACGCTGGCCTTGTGCCCCGACCCCGCGACACCCAAAATTTTGCTCAGCCACGACCCGTCGCACTTTGATGCTGAGGTGCTCCCGAATTCCGCCAACATCGCACTTACGCTCAGCGGGCACACCCACGGAATGCAGTTCGGAATTGAGATCCCAGGTTGGTTCAAATGGAGCCCGGTCAAGTGGAAGTACCCGCGCTGGGACGGCGCCTACCCGGTGGGGCAAAAAACGCTGTACGTCAACCGTGGATTTGGCTACTTGGCCTTTCCTGGACGTGTCGGAATGTGGCCCGAAGTCACCATCCATGAACTACAACCCGCTTAAAACGTTTGTATTGGTATGAAAAAACGCTACGCCATCCTCGCCTTTGCCCTTGCGACCCTGCCTGCACTGACGAATTCATCAGGCCCCTCGGGCGGTAAATCTGGCTCTCCCGCGAGCGGAAGCCAAACCTGCTCGAGCTGCCACAGTGGCGCGTCCATTTCTACCCAAACGGTAAACATCACCACAGATATTCCGGCGACGGGATTTGTACCGAACACCAACTACTTGATCACCGTGACCAACGCCACGGGCGGAGCCAGCAACCCCAAGAGCGGGTTTCAGGCGTCCGTAGAATCCGCCGGCCACCAGGGTAGCCTTACGGCGGGAACCGGCAGCAAAGTCGTCAACAGCAACTTTGTGACCCACACCTCGAGCGGCAATTCTGTCAGCAACGGCCAAGCCGCCTGGACCTTCACCTGGAACAGCGGAAACGCTCCCGACGGAACCACCATTTATGTCGCCAGCCTGTTTGCCAACGGCAACAATGCCACCTCAGGAGACGCGGTCACCACCCAAACCCTTGGCCTAACGCGCAGCACACTGAGCGTCGACGAGCCGCAGCTCGCCGTTGGCCTTATGCCAAACCCAGCTCGTGACTTTGTCACCCTCGATCTCCCCCAAGGTCTGATGGTGGTGCGCGCCTACTCGCTCACTGGCGCTGAAGTCTACCGTGCTACGGGGGTCGACGGAATGCAGATTCCGACCGCCGAATGGCCCGCCGGAACCTATCTGATCGACGTGCGCCACGCCGACGGACGCCAGTTCTGCGAGCGCATCCAAGTCGTTCACTAAGCGCCAGTTGCGCGATTTCACACAATTTTGGCCCGATTATCGCGTTGGGCGAAGTATGAAACGTTTTGCCCTTGCCCTGCTCGGCGTGGCCCTCTCGGTGCCCGCCCTGAGCCAATCTTCGGATTCTAAGATCAAAGCCTACCTGCGCGGAGGCGTCAACTACAACCTCAACGGCGTCGGCCTTGACAGCGGCCTCGTCAGTGCCGGAAGCATTGCCCGCCTCGAACGCCCCGTCAACGGTTGGCACGCCGGCCTCACGGTGCGCGAACAGCGGAAAGACGGAAGCTACCTCGCCTTTGAATCGCTCTACTCTGCGCGCACCTACACCTTTCAAGGCACCGACATCGAAGGCCGTCCCTTTGACGAAACCCTTCAGTCCCAAAGCGTGCAGCTCGCTCTTTCGCCCGGATTCCGCATGTTCAAGCTCGTGCGCGCCCAGGCCGGAATCAACGCGCTCTTTGAACTGAACGACACCTTTCAGTCGACCTTTAGCAACTACCAACTCGGCTACCGATTGGGCGTCGGCCTCGACCTGGGCAGCTTCACCTTTGACGTGGCGCTCAACTCTGCGTTCACGGCCCAGGGCGGAACCTGGAACGGACTCCCCCTCAGCAACCGCCCTTCAGAGTACCTGGTTTCGCTCGGCTACAAGCTCTAAAATTTTTTAATCGTGTTGCCCTTTGGCACGCTTTTGGAATAATCTTTTTACAGAGTGCTTTGCGTTTAGGTGATTTTGTGTTCAACGTTCATGCGTTCGTTGGGTAGTTAAGCACTCCTTCAGAGCCCCGGCCATGTGCTGGGGCTTTTTCTTTTAACGAGTAACTAGTTACTGGTTTACAGCTTGACAAACACGTTTTTGGGTTCGGTAAAGAAGCGAAGCGCCTCAAACCCGCCTTCGCGGCCGAGGCCCGACTGCTTGACCCCGCCAAAGGGTGTGCGCAGGTCGCGCACCAACCAGCTGTTGATCCAAACGATTCCGGCC
>JBDLUG010000033.1:0-11452 GCA_039805405.1 Bacteroidota bacterium | reverse complement strand
TGTCTCCGCAGGATGACGGCTTGATTCCCAAGTCCGACATCCACTACTCGCAAACCCGTGTGGTTCCCTACCCGCACTTGCGCCAGGACGACATGCTCTGGTCAAAGCGCCACTGGGAGCGAATTTTTACGCTAGAAAAGCTCAACCACCCATTGTACTACCCGATTCAGGCACTGCCCGACCGCAAGTCACTCTTTGACGTGATGAAGGACGCCATCCTGAGCGAAGGCAGTATCACTGAGGTGTACGACGACGATATGTTCTTGCGCCCGTTGACGATGAGTGAAGTAGGCGGACGCCTCTTTCGCATCGACACCATTCGCGACAACGACGACGGAACAATCTTGGCCATTGACTCGATCGAAGTGAAGTCAAACAACATCGTGGCTTGGGACATCAAGAGCGACTGGTACTTTGACAAGCAGCGAGGCGAACTCAAGAGCCGCATCATCGGAATCTCGCCGGTGATCAAGGATCCGCAAGAGGGCGATATCGTAAACTTGTTCTGGGTATGGTTCCCCGATGCCCGTCAGGCGTTTGCAACGAACATTGCCTACAATCCGAACAACAACACGCGACGTTTGACGTTTGACCAGATCTTTCAAATGCGCTACTTCAATGCGGTAGTGACCAAAGAAGACAACGTGTACGACCGCGAGATTAAGGACTACAAGATCAACAATCCGATGGAGCAGTTGCTGGAGTCCAAGCGCATCCGCGAGGACCTGCGCAACCGCGAGCACGACTACTGGCAGTTCTAAGCGACTGACATTCTGAAAAGCCACCTTCGGGTGGCTTTTTTTTTGCTCCTAACTTGCACGCATAATGGAACGCGTTGCCCTCGTAGGCTTTGGAATTGCAGGGGCTAGTCTCGCCGCCAAAGCGCCCGAGGGAGTGCAGCTCGTTGTATTTGATGTGGGCGGCACGCGCTGCTCTTCGCGCGTAGCCACGGGCCTCGTCAATCCCATTGTGCTCAAGCGGCGCCGAGTCGTATGGCGGGCCGCAGAGGCCCTAGCGGTCGCGGCGCACACCTACCCTAGTGAACTGCGTTCCTCGGGGCCCATTTATGAGGTGCTGCGCACGGTTCAGGAGCTCAACGACTGGCAGGCGCTGAGCGACCACCCCGCGCTGGGCGACTTCTTGGGGACCGTGCACCCTGTTCCACCCGGAATCCAAGGTCTAGGACTTGGCGAAGTCAACGGAAGCTTTCGACTGAATGTACTGGGGTTTCTCGAGCACATGCGGGCAAAAGTCGAGGTGCGAACCGAGCACGTACACTCAATAGAACCGAACGCCGACGGATCGTGGACGATCAACGCCTCAGACCGATTTGACCGAGTGCTACTCGCCGAGGGCTACCAGGCGCGTTGGGCAGAGCACTTTTGGGGTCCGCTGGGGTTTGCCCGTACGTGGGGTCAAGGACTGACGGTAGGGCTGAGTGCAGATCCGGGAGTAATGCTTCACCGAAGTCATTTTTTGCTTCCGGAATCCGGCGGCAATTACCAGCTCGGAGCCTCTTTTGGTTGGGGAATTGACCACGGAGACCAAGATCCGCCCGAGTCCACCGCGGACCAGGCCGAGGAACTGCTGAATTCCGCACGTGAGTGGGTTGACGGCAGCATTGAAGTGCAGGGTCAGTGGACGGGGATTCGACCCAATACGCAGGACCGACGACCGCGCTGGGGATGGCACCCGCAGCATCCGACATTGGGGATGCTCAATGGGCTCGGATCGCGCGGCACGCTGCACGCTCCCCTACTCGCCCAGGAACTTTGGAGTTAGCGCTTGGGCGCAGCGTCTGGGTCGTAGTGGACAAAAAAATTGAGGTAGGTCACCCGAGCGATGCGAAATAAGTAGGGTCCGAGCACCACGAGGGTGACGGCAAGGGCCCCGACGGTAGGCCACATGGACCATCCGATCCAAATTCCGAAGATGACGTAGACGGCGACAAACAAGGCCACGGTGTAGGCATAGGACACGTACATGGCGCCGTAGTAGAAATTGGGCTCGGGCTCGAAGTCTTGGCCGCAGACGCTGCACGAGGCGTGCATTTTGTCCATGTTGCGGAGGTTGTAGGGATTGGGATCCACAAACATTTCACCCTCGTGGCACTTGGGGCACTTGGCGGTAGCAATGCTGAAGGGCTTGCTGCCTTTTCCGATCAATTTCATGGAGTCTAGGGTGAATGGGTTTCTCAGTGCAAATTTACCCCTCACGCCACGGGGAATGGTGGTACTTTTGTCACCCTTATGCTGAGTGTACACCAAGTTAGTTTGAGTTTTGGCGGATCGGACCTTTTTAAAGGGATTTCGTTCCAAGTAAACCCCGGAGACCGCATCGGTCTGGTGGGGCGCAACGGAGCCGGTAAATCCACCCTTCTCAAGCTTATCGCGGGTCGGTACAAGCCCGACACGGGCAAAATCAGCTATCCGAGCGACTTCAGCATCGGGTTTTTGACGCAGGACATGCCTCCGGCTCCGAACGCCAGCGTGTGGGAAGAAGCCGCTTCGAGCTTTGTGGAGATCAAGCACCTCGAGGCCGAGATTGAATCAATGACCGGAGAGATGGGCACGCGCACGGACTACGAGAGCGATGCCTACATGAACCTCCTCGAGCGATTTCACCACGCTCAGGAGCGCTACCAGCACATCGGCGGCTACACGTACCAGGCAGATCTTGAGCGCGTGCTCTTGGGCCTCGGATTCAAGGCGACCGACTTTCACCAGCCGCTGAATTCGTTTTCGGGCGGATGGCAAATGCGCGTCGAGCTCGCCAAAATCCTGCTACAGCACCACGACGTCTTGCTCCTGGACGAACCGACGAACCACCTCGACATCGAGTCCATCTTGTGGCTCGAAGAGTTTTTGGCGGAGAGCAACCAGGCCATCATCTTGGTTTCGCACGACCGGACCTTCTTGAACAACGCGACCAACCGCACGCTTGAGATTGTGCTGGGTAAGGGCTACGACTACAACGTTCCGTACTTCCGCTACCTGACCTTGCGTGAAGAAATCCGCGAGAAGCAGCGCCAAGCCAAGGCCAACCAAGACAAAGAAATCAAGCACACTCAGGAGCTCGTGGAACGCTTTCGGGCCAAGGCCAGCAAGGCTTCGTTCGCGCAGTCCCTTATCAAAAAGCTCGACAGAATCGAAGTCATCGAAGTCGACGACGAGGACACGCGTCAGATGCGGTTTAAGTTTCCGCCCGCACCCCATTCGGGAAAGATTATGGCCCGCCTGCAGGGCATTCACAAGCACTACGGGCCAAAGCACGTACTGCGCGGCCTCGACGTGGAGTTTGTTCGCGGCCAAAAGATTGCCTTTGTGGGCCAAAACGGCCAGGGCAAGTCGACGTTGGTCAAGATTTTAACTGAGGCGCTGGGCTACGACGGAACCATTGAGTGGGGCCACCAAGTGCAGCTCGGCTACTACGCCCAAAACCAGGCTGAGGTACTCGACGGCACCAAGACGGTGCTCGAGACGATTGAAGATGCGGCTCCGGACGAAATTCGCAAGAACGCGCGGAAGCTGCTCGGCAACTTCATGTTTGCCGGCGACGACGTCGAGAAGAAGGTTCGCGTGCTTTCGGGCGGCGAGCGCGGACGCCTTGCGCTGTGCCAACTGATGCTCAACCCCATCAATCTGCTGGTGCTCGACGAACCGACAAACCACCTCGATATGGCGGCCAAGGACGTGCTCAAGCAGGCTCTGATGCAGTACGACGGAACCCTCATCGTGGTGTCGCACGACCGCGAATTCATGGAGGGCTTGTGCAACTTGACCTACGAGTTCCGCGACGGCAAAATCAAGCCCTACTTGGGCGGAATCGAGTACTTCCTCGAGCAGCGCAAGGTGGAATCACTTCGCGCCATGGAGGTGGCCGGGGCGCAAAAGGCCGCCGCGGCGGCCAGCGCGGCGGCGGCTGCTCAGGCTGCGAATTCCGCCCCGAAGCGGAGCCGCGAAGAGCAGAAGCAGGTTGAGTCCGAGCTTCGAAGTGCGCAAAAGGCGATGGAATCGGCCGAAAAGGCCTACGAAGCGGCGCAAGCCGCGCTCGACGCCATGGATGCCGAAGTAGCCAATCCCGAGGTGTTCAAGGAGCGCAGCATGGATCCGTCCTTTTTTAAGCAGTACGAAGAGCTGCAGCACGCCGTGCACGCCCAATTCGAAGTGTGGGCAGAGGCCCAGGACCGATTTAACGCTGCGAAAACAGCCGCCGAATAAGTCTAACCTAACTTTGGGGTATGATGCGTACCCTTCTCACTGCTTTGGCCCTGCTGCTAGCGACGGCTTCAGCGATCGGCCAGTCAAAAAAGTCAGCACCCGCGGCGAAGCCCAAGCTGGCCGTATCGATTGTCGTCGACCAAATGCGCGCCGACTATCTGACTCGTTTTGCACCTCTGTACACGGGCGGATTCAAGCGGCTCGTGACTGAGGGCCACGTGTTTCGCAACGCGCACTACACGCATACTCCGACCTATACCGGACCCGGCCACGCCACGGTGTATACGGGTACGGATCCTTCGAACCACGGACTGATCGCCAACGACTGGTACGATCCATCGCTCGGCCGTGAGGTGTACTGTGTCGAAGACCTCGAGGTACAGCCGGTGGGCAGCACCCGCGAGTCAGATAAGCGCAGCCCCAAAAACATTCGGTCGACCACATGGACCGACGAGCTTGAGTGGGCCAGTGTGGGCGCCTCTCGCGTGTACGGGTTTTCACTTAAAGACCGCGGAGCCATCACCGCCGCCGGGCACTACGGCGACGCCGCCTTTTGGATGGACGACAAGGTGGGCTTTGTGACGTCTTCGCACTATGCTTCATCGCTACCCGAATGGATTCAAGCCTTTAATGCCGCGCACAGCCCTGCCAGCTACCTCAAGGGTTCGTGGGATCGCCTGATGGCTCCATCGGTCTACGAGTCCTTTACAGGGCCCGACGAGCGCGCCTTTGAGGGCAAGCTCCGCGGAGCTTCGACGGGCTCGTTCCCGTACGACCTGGCGGCGCTCGGCGCGGGGAATCCCGGGCTCATTCGCTACACGCCGCACGGCAACCAAATCCTTATCGATGTGGCGCTTGCCGCCGTGGACGCCGAGCAGCTCGGGCGCGGAACCCACACCGACGTGCTCGCCATTTCATTCTCGACGCCCGACCATCTGGGTCACCTTATGGGTCCGCGTGCGCAAGAGTTGATGGACGTCTACCTTCGCCTCGACCTGCAGCTCGGCCAACTCTTTGACGCGCTCGATGCACGCCTCGGACGCGGAAACTACTATGTGTCGCTTACCGCCGACCACGGGTCCTGCGATAATCCCAACCAAGCTGCCCTCGACGGGTTCGCGGTCCAAAACTGGTCGGGCAAGGAGCTCGAGGCACAGTTCGGCGCCCTGATTTCTGAAATCGAGTTGGACGAGCCCGGGGTCCTTCACATCGGAAACGACCAAATTCACCTCAAAAGCACCGACGATGACGATTGGGAGCTCGTGCGCGACGCCATCATGAAGCACCCCGCCGTCCAAATGGCATGGACGGCCGACGAGGTCCGAAATTCCTGTGATGTGAAGGCCACGCAGCGGCGCAACGCCTTTGATGCGCGCAGCGGCCAAGTCTTTTACGAGCTTAAGTCAGGCCACATGAACTATGGGACGGACGGCTGCACGCACGGTTCCGGCCACGCATACGACACGCACGTTCCCGTGGTGTTTATGGGTCCCGGAATTCCGGCCAATTCCGCCCGCTGGGAGCGTGTGCACCCGCGCGACATCGCCCCCACCTGGTCGATGCTCCTCGGAATCGCCCTGCCTTCAAGCGCTACGGGGGATCCGTTGCCGCTGCACTAGGTTTTGGCTGAGGTTGGCGAGGCTGGTTCGTTGTCTTTTTGCCCTTCGCGCCTTCGACGCTTGGGCTAGGGCTGCTGCGCAGCTGGGGCCGCTTTGCGGCTAGGGCAACATTGGGGCTCGATTCTCGCAAACGGCTATTTTGCCTAAATAATTGATTTCCTGATACATAGTGATTCTCGGGCGCGAGAGAAAAAGTAAAATCCGGTTATAACCGAACATTTAGGCGCTAACTAGTTGCTAGTAACCAGCTGCGTGCAAGCTAACGAGCCAACCTTGCCAATCTCAGCCAAGCTTGCCAATCTCAGCCAACGAGCATACCGGTATCGGCCTCATTTTGTGCAGGTTGGCTCGGTGAAATCGGGTGAAGATGGCGAATACTTCGAGGGGGCGAGCCGTGAGGCCATGGGTGGTCGCCCACGTGCGGTCGTCGGTGGTGGTTTCGGGCGACCAATGGTGGATGCGGGCAAATTCCATGGCGGTTTCGAGCTCGCTGTAGGTGGCGCCGAGTTGGTCTTCGTCGGTGCGTCCGTCGGTCCAAAGGCCGTCGGTGGGCGGTGCATCTATGATGGATTGGGGCACTCCAAGGTGGCGCGCCACTTCGTAGACCTGGGATTTGTAGAGGTCCGCGATGGGGCTCAGGTCCACGCCTCCGTCACCGTATTTGGTGAAGAATCCGACGCCGAAATCTTCGACTTTGTTGCCGGTTCCGGCCACGAGCAGGCCGTGGTTTTGAGCCTCGGCGTAAAGGGTGGCCATGCGCAGTCGGGCGCGGGTGTTGGCAAGGGCGAGGTTGCGCTGGGCGGAATCGGGCAAGTCCAATGCCGCCACATGGGCGTCGAAGACGGCCGTGAGGTCCACGCGGCGGGCGGAGGCCGCCGCGTGGCGTTCTGCAAGAAGGCGCATCCAGTCTTGGGCGCGCGACACCTGGTCGGGGGCTTGGTGGATGGGCATTTCGAGAAGGTGGACGTCGAGGCCCGTGGCCGCACAAAGGCCGGCGGTGACGGCGGAATCAATTCCGCCCGAGACCCCCACGACAAATCCGCGTGCCCGCGCCTGCTGGGCGTAGGTTCGAAGCCAATTGACAATGTGCTGCGTTACGGCGGGTGCGTTCATCGGACTACCTTTGGGTTATGCTTAGAAGGACGCCAAATTTAGGTCTTTTGTTCACGGGTGCGGCCCTTTCGGCGGTACTGGGATGCCAAAATGATCCGTGGGTTGCGGCCGGAGAAGAGGCCGAAGCTCAGGCGCAGTCCGCTGTTCTGGTTCCGCAGGACCCCTTGCGCATTGTGCACTTCGCGGATTCGGTGCTGGACCTAGATTCCGCCACCTTAGGAGCGAAGCTCGAGGCAATGGCCCCGCGCCATCCCTTGATTTTTGAGCCCAATTGGCGCGAAAATCTGCCTCCCTACCTGCTCGACGAAGGCGTTCGGCAGCTGTGGGCAGATGCGCAAAAGGTGCGCACCAGCACCCAGGACTTTGACCGTCGCGTACGCCAAATGCTCGACCGAGTAGATGGGCTTCAGGGGCAGCCCACCGGGCTCCGAATTTATACCTATGTTTCGAGGGCCGAAGAATACGACGTGATTCAGGCCGACGGCGCACTGTTTGTGGCGTGGGACCGCTTTTTGGGAGCGGACCACCCGCTCTACGCCCAAGAAGCGACCTACCTGCGGGCGCGGCACCATCCAGAGCGGATCTATGCCGCCATTGCTGCGGCGCTCTACAACCCAACTTCAGCGGGTGGCGGACAGCTGATTGACGAAATGCTTCGCAAGGGCAAGCAGCTGCTCTTCATTCAGACCATTTTGAGCGAAGAGGATGCCTACCGATACCTGACGTATACGTCTGTTCAGCAGGAATTTGCGACTACCAACGAGCGTGAGCTGTGGGAAACCTTTGTGCGCGAACGCTGGCTGTACGACCGGCGACTTGACCTCAAGCGAAAGTTGGTCGAGGTGGCTCCGTTTAGCAAACTGGGGTCTGAACGCGACCAAGAGGTTCCGGGACAAATCGGAACCTGGCTCGGATGGCGCATCATGCAAGCGTACTGGCGGGCAAACCCAGAACTTAGCCTCTGGGAAGTGCTCGAATCGAGCCCAAACAGCGCCGAACTCATCCAGAAATCTAACTACCGACCATGAAATCACACATTAGCCTCGACATTGAACTGGACGAAAACCGCGTACCCGAGCGCATTCAGTGGTCCGCACCCGACGGCGGCGTAGATAAGTCCGATTCTCCGGCAATCATGCTTTCGGTATGGGACGAGCGCGCCGAAGAGTTGCTGCGCATTGACCTGTGGACCAAAGAGATGAAGATGGACCACATGAAAAAAATGTACCACCAGACCCTACTGGCACTCGCCGACGGTTTGGAGCGCGCGACCAGTGAGGTTGAGGCCGCTGAGGACCTTCGGAGTTTTGCACGGCACTTCGCCGAGCGCCTTAAGCTAATGGATCCCGCCCGCTGAGCTGGGCATTGACCGACTCGATGTAGGCAAGTAGTTTGTCGCGGCCGTATCCCGTTTCGGCACTCGTCTGAAAGTAGGGCGGAAGTTCTGCCCAGTCCTTCAGAAAGGCCTTCTCAAATGCCGCACGGTTCTTCATCAGGACCGACCCAGAAATCTTGTCAGCCTTAGTGAACACGAGTGAGAATGGGACGCGCCACGATCCAAGTTGCTTCAAAAATTCAAGGTCAACCTGCTGGGGTTCAAGTCGGCTGTCAATCAGGACAAAGACAAGCGCAAGGTTTTTTCGCTCGCGGACGTAGCGGCCAATCATCGCGCTGAACGAGGCCCTTTGGGTCTTGCTCACCTTAGCGTACCCGTATCCCGGGAGGTCGGCCAGAACCCAGGTTCCGCGGTCAATTTTAAACAAGTTGATAAGCTGTGTTTTGCCGGGACGACCCGAGGTCTTTGCAAGATCCTTTTTGCCAACCAACTTATTGATTAGCGACGACTTACCCACATTCGATCGGCCGATAAACGCGTACTCAGGTAGGTCCCACTCAGGACACTCGTCCACGCGCGGGGACGACAGTACGAACTCGGCGTGCAGGTTTAGGCGCCCTTCACGCTCTGAAGCCACTTGTCTACAATTGCGTTAAACTCTTCGGGATGTTCCATCATCGCCGCGTGTCCGCAGTTGTCGATCCAATTCAGTTCGGAATTGGGAAGGAGCTCATGGAATTTGTCGGCTACTTCGGGGGGTGTTACCGCATCTTGCTTGCCCCAAACGAGGCACACGGGCACGTCAAACGTTTTAATGTCCTCAGCCATGTTGTGGCGAATGGCTGACTTCGAAATCGCCAAGGTCTTGATGGCTTTCATCCGGTCGTTCACCGTTTCAAACACTTGATCAATGAGTTCCTCGGTGGCTACTTCTTTAACGGCAAACACGTCGCGCACGCGCTCTGCGATGTAGTTGCGGTCTCCGCGGCGCGGATAGCTATTGCCCATCGCAGACTCGTACAGGCCGCTTGAACCCGCGAGAACAAGGCCCGCAACGCGCTCTGGATACATTTTTTGAAAGAGCAACGCGATGTGGCCACCAAGGCTGTTGCCCACAAAGTAGACCTTCTCGTAGCCCATTTTGTCGATGAACTTCTTGACAAACTTGGTCAGGCTCTTCACTGAAGTCGTTGCCAACGGCATGCTGTACAGCGGTAGCAATGGAACCGTAACCTCATAGCCACGCTGGCTGAAGTAGTTCAGCTGGTGCTCGAAGTTGCTCAGAGTTCCCATCAATCCATGTAAGAACACGATGGGGGTTCCGGTGCCTTCGGTGAGGTATTCAAATGTTCCGTCGTTGGTCAGCGTCGACATAGGTGCGTTTTAGGAATCCGGCAAAGATACGGAAAGTGCCAAAAGGACTTGTGTAAGGTAAATGCCTTGCGTAAAAATCAGCGTTGGAACGGCACACAGACCCACCCCCTTTGGACCTCTCCCGTGCGCAGCGATTATTGAGTCGTTTTAAATTGAAAATCAATTAATTACGATCGAATTGGAAAAGTTATTCACAATTGTGGGAGAAAGTGGGTGTTTGTGGGAGGAACTCGGTACTTTTGATGCAGCTAATCGCTCAAATCCCATGAATTCCGTACTCGGTGTATATGAATGCAGTATGGACGCCAAAGGCCGCGTCCTTCTTCCAGCTGGCCTAAAGCGCCAGTTGGATTCGGCTGCGCACGAGGGATTTGTGCTCAAGCGCAGCGTGTTTAGCCCCTGCCTCGAGCTGCATACGATGGCTCAGTGGTGCGTTATTTCTGAGAAGATCGGCAAGCTCAACCGCTTTGTCAAGAAGAATGCGGATTTCGTTCGCCTCTTTCACGCCGGCGTTAAAATGGTCGAACTCGACGCCTCTGGACGCATTCTGATCGCCAAGGACTTAGCCGGCTTTGCGGGCCTCGAGCGCGAACTCGTGTTTTCGGGCACTCCCTTCGGAGTAGAAATTTGGAGCCGCTCGGCATACGAGTCGGCAGTAAACCCCTCGGACTTGGATTTTGCCCAGCTTGCCGAGGATGTAATGGGCGGACAAAACGGGGACCATGAGCTACCATAGCCCTGTTTTACTCACTGAATGCCTTGACTTTTTAAACCTCCGTCCCGACGGGACCTACGTCGACGCCACCTTCGGGGGCGGCGGACACAGCCAAGCCATTTTGGAGCGACTTGGCCCCAACGGACGCATCATCGCCTTTGATCAGGACCCTGACGCCCACGCCAACGCGCTGGACGACCCCAGGTTTACATTGGTTCCGTACAATTTTGAGCACCTCAAGCGCTTTTTGAAGCTGCACGGGGCGGCGCAGGTAGACGGAATTTTGGCCGACCTCGGCGTCAGCAGCCACCAACTCGACGCGCCGGAGCGCGGCTTTGCCCACAAGTACGAGGGCCCGCTCGACATGCGCATGAATCCTGAGGCCGGACAGCCCGCGAGCGAATGGCTGAATGAGGTTGGCGAACTCGAGCTGCGCAAGGTCCTTGCTGAGTTTGGGGACGTGGAGCGACCAGCGGCTGTAGCTGCTGCGATTTTGCGCGCGCTTCCGCTCACTACCACCGCCCAACTGCGCGACGTCCTCGAGCCGTTTAGCCAGCGGGGACGCAACACGAAGCTTCCGGCACGCGTCTTTCAGGCGGTGCGCATTGCGGTCAACCGCGAAATGGAAGTGCTTGATACGTTTCTTACAGATTGTATTCCATCGCTTAAGGTGGGCGGACGCCTCGTGGTCATGAGCTACCACAGCCTTGAGGACCGCCGCGTCAAAAACCTTATGCGCGAGGGCCGGTTGGACGGCGAAGCTGAGCGGGACGACTTTGGTCGCCGCCTAGTTCCGTTTCATATCGTCACACGTAAGCCGGTAAGCGCAAGCCCCGCCGAGCTCGAAGAAAACCCAAGGTCCCGCTCAGCCCGATTGCGCGCGGCCGAAAAAATCGAGGTCAGCCGTGGATAAGCACAGCAACAAAGGCCTGCTCGCATCGGTACTGCGCGGAAGCTTTTTGGGGCATCCGTACGTGGTGCGCAATCTACCGTTTGTCGCTTTTTTAAGTGCGTTAGGCGTGCTCGCCATTTTTTGGGCCCACCGCGCCGAGCAGCAAGCGCGCCAAATCAGCAA
>JBDLUG010000032.1:0-11633 GCA_039805405.1 Bacteroidota bacterium | reverse complement strand
TTATCGCTTCACTACAGCAATTCGTTCCGTACGCGCGCCGCGCTGGAGCTCCACGATGTAGGTACCTGAGGCGAGTCCGCGCAGGTCGAGGCGGTTGCCTATCGGCCACGGGCCATCAGCAAGTACACGTCCCGCGAGGTCGGTGATTCGGAAGGCGTCAGGCATCTGATCACCCTGAACGCTGAGGACGCCCTCAGTGGGGTTGGGCGAAAGGGTCCAGCTGGTGCCCGCCTCGTCCAAACCAATCGCACTGATGGTGACGGTGTCGGCGAGTACCACGGTGCCGCAGGCTCCGCTCACCGTAAGCGAAACAGGGTAGCTGCCCGCCGCGGTATAGGTGTGGCGCCCGAGGGCAGTGGTCGATGTGGTTCCGTCGCCAAAGTTCCAGAGGTAGTTGAGGCCAACGCCCTGTACCGCCGTTGCCTGGCCCCAGAAGGTAAAGGCCGTATCGGTCCGGTAGTTCCAGTTGGCCGCGGTTTGCGGGAAGCTGGTGAGGGTGAGGGTGTCGGAATCGGTTCCGCCCGAACCGTTGAGGCTGAGCACGATGGTCTTGCTACCCGGTGAGAAGTAGTAGACGGAGTGCGGTCCGGGACCACTTGCAACGCTTGGGACCGAGCCCAAGCCGAAGTTCCACTGGGCCAGGGCGGTTCCGGAATTGACGGCGGTGAAGAGGACGGTGTCAAGGACACAGGTGCTGTCCATCACGCTTGCACTAGCGACCGCGACTGGAGCTGAGGCGCCCAAGTCATAGACCTGTACGTTGTCAAGGTACAGGTTGTTGCCGTAGCTGTTGAGTCCGACGAATCGGAATTTGACGCTTGGTCCAGAGATTCCGGCCGGAAGGGCAATGCTGTCTCGGCGCCAGTGGCCCGCGAGTGAGGGAATGAAGTTCGAGGTTTGTGATGCTTTTGTGGCGAGTGTGGTGCCCAACTTGAGGTAGCCGGTGGGCTGCCAGCTCGAACCGCAGTTGGTGCTGTACTCTACGCGGAGCCCGTCGACGTAGTTCACCGGGTCGTAGGGCGCGTAGGCCACATCGAACACGAGGTAGGGCAAGGTGGTTCCGCTCAAGTCAATGCTCGGTGTGATCAGGCCGTCTTCTTGGGGCGCGTTACTGTAGTTGAAGAAGTTGATCGTCATCGAGTTGGTGGTGGTTCCGGTGATGCCGATGCTGTTGGCGACCGCCCACGTAAGGCCGTTGTCAGGGTTGTCCACCGACCATCCAAGGGGTAGGCCAGGGGCAAAGGGCTCGGCAAACGGAAGCGGAGCTCCGGCGGTAAGCGTGATTCCGCCCACAGAAGTGGCGGTGTCGGCCCCGAAGCTGTTGCTCGCGATCAGCTGCACCGTGTAGGGCGCAAGTGAACTGAAGCTGACCCATGGGTTTTGGCTGGTTGAGTCGGTTCCGTTGGTGAACGTCACGCCGCTGCGCGGGGTGATGATCCATCGCCATGAAGACGGGCTGTTGCTCGACTGGTCGTAGAGCTGGACCACTTGGCCGAGGCATGGTGTGGTGGTCGGAAGCTGCACGGCAGCTGCGGGCGCAGAGGTCACTTCGCTGATGCTGATTCCGTCAATGGCAATGTCGCTTGAGGCGGCGTTTCCGGTGATTCCGCGAAAGCGAACTACCACATTACCCCCGATGTAGGGAACCAGTGAAGCGTTGACAGTCAGCCAATTGCTGCCTTGGTTGCCCAGTATTGGGGCGATGGCATCAAGAATCCAGCGGCCGCCCGAAAGCACGTCGACGTGAAGTTCGCCTTGGCCGGTTCCGAGCATGTGTGCCGAGAAGGTGAGTTGGGGCAAGCTCGCGTTGGTCAAGTCGATGCAGGGGCTGTAGAGCAACGCTTCAGAGTTGGTGCAGCTTGACGACTCGAGGTAGAGGTACCGGTCGTTTGCGCCGCCGCCGTTGGCGCCGCCGGTGGGGCCTGTGCCCGAGGTTGGCGTGGTGTTGGCGTTGGTGCGCCAGTCGTGAATGTCCTCGCTTCCGTTGGTCGCGTTGACCCAGCCGGCGCTCAGGGAGCACGCGGTGGTTCCGCAGTCGGCCGTGGTAGGACAGTTGCCAAAGGTGTCAAAGTTTTGGGTGAAGGGAAGGCTGGACGGGGTGCCACTGGCTACCACTGTAAACGTTTGAACGAGGGTGTCGTTGTAGGGGTTTTGGTCGCCTGTAAGCTCGGTCCACACGCGAAGGGCGTAGGCGCCTGCGGCAGATGCACTGACGGTTCCCGTTAAGGTGGCCACTGAGCTTTGGCCAGGGTTGAGGTTGACGCTGAGGGTGTCGCGCTGGACACTGCCACTAGCGAGCTGGAAGGCAATGGGCACGCTGGTCAACGGGGTCGTAGCGGGGTTGAGGATGCGAACCTCAACAGGCAGACCACCTGTGGGTTGGCAGTCGGGCATGCGTCCCACGGGGTTGAGCACGGCAGTCAATGCGGCGTCGTTGGTCACGACGCAGCCTTGGATTCCCGCGGGCTTCTCAATGGCTACGGCGCGCTTGCCGGCGCGTCCCGCCGGTGTCAGCGCGGCAACACTCACCCATTCGGCGGTGTTGGGGTTGCTTCCGGTGAAGACGAATGCGGTGCCGGTCGTGGTTCCGACTGAGTCCATGTACTGAGGGCCCAATTTGTACACCACATAACCCGCGGCGCCCGGAACCGGCGACCACGTGACGCGAAACGAGTCAGGGCACGTCCACTGGTGGTTGAGGTTGGTGGGCACGCCCACACGGCTCATTACGTAGTTGGTGGTGTCACCTTGGGTACCGCGTGTGAGGCGCAGCCACATCTGGTCGTTGACGCCGGTTGGGACCTGCCAGTTGGCCTGTGTAGCCGTGGCTCCTGGGTTGGCAATGCTCACCCAGGTGGTGCCGTTGTCTTGCGAGTAGCTGAGCTGGTACGGGCTTCCGTTGGGCTCGGCATCCCAGCGCACCGGGGTTATTTGGCCCGGAACCAGGACCTCACCTCCAATAGGGTAGGTCAGTTCGACGTCGGCGGCTACGGTGGTCCAGGTGACCCAGTATTCTTGGGTTCCGCCTTGGGCGATACTGCCGCTGACTACGAGTTCGTAGTCGCCCGCAGCGGGGTTCATCACTTCAAACTGCTCTGCAGTGTTGAGGCTGTCGACGGCCTGGACCGCGGGGCTATTGAGCGCAGTCGCGTTGGGTGTCGGGTTGAGAACCCACGGGAGCCACGTAGAGGTGCCTTGCTTGAGTTGGCCGTTGAGGTCGTTGACCAAGGCGCGGCCGGCGTTCAAGGTTGCGGCGGGGTCGGTCCAGTGGAGCATCACGCGCAGCACCTGCTGCCCCGAGGGGATGCTGATGCGAACGGTGTCGGTTCCGCCCTGGGCCAGGGTGTCGCGCACAAAGTGGTTTTGTTCGATCGCACGAGCGGCGCGAAGGGCGTTCATTCGCCCGTAGCCGTAGATGAAGTCGGGACCGTTTTGGCCGAGGTCGTCGGCGGTGTTCATGAGGATGGCCTTCATGAGTCCGCCGTGCGGATCCTGGCCGCTGTGCGTTTGGCGGTAGGCATCGTACAGTTGGGCGAGCACGCCGGCGGTTCCGGGGCAGGCCATTGAGGTTCCGGTTTTGAATCCGTATCCGTTGGGCGAAACGCAGGAGTACACGTTGGTTCCGAGGGCTGACACGTCGGGCTTGATGCGGCCGTCGTGGGCGGGGCCGCGGCTGCTTGAGCCGGCAATGGCGTCGTTGGCCTGCACGTTGGCCACGGCAATCACGTTTTTACCTTGTTTGTGGCCACCGGTGATGTTGCCCCATCCTGAACCTGCGCCGTAGTTGCAGTTTGCGGTTCCGTTGTTGCCCGCAGAAAAGACGTGCATCAGGTGGTAGTTCTGAACGATGTCCTGGTCCACCTGCTGGGTGAATGAGGTGTAGCCCGTATTGCAGCCGTTTGAGTAGCTGCTCGCCGTGACCCGTACGCCGTATGTCGTGTAGTGGGCATCGACGCTGTTGAGGTTGCCGGGGTAGCTGTAGTACACGAGCGACGCTCCCGGAGCCTGGCCCTCTCCGTCGGGGTCGATGTTGCCGGCGCCCATGATGGTTCCCGCAACGTGGTCGCCGTGGTCGCCTTGGCTCGGACCGCTGAGGTTGGCCGTAATTCGTCCTTTAAAGTCGACATGGGGCTCGATGTCGCCATCGTCTCCGTGGCCGACGACCACGCCGGTGCCGCGGTAGTTTCGACCGCCCGGGAAGGGCACGCGAATCGCTGTCGCTCGGTGGTTTTTCACGCCCACGAGGTTTTCAGGCTCGTCCGGAGCCTCTTTGGGCTGGACAAACTGTACGTCAGACAGTGCAACTACCCGCTGCAGGTTACTCGGATTGATCCGAACACTGATTCCGTGAGCTGCGCTGGCTACGACCGTACCGATGCGGCCTAGGCTGGCAGAAAGGGCTTCGCGAGAAGCGGTCGCAAGCGGAACCACCATCAGTTCCACCTCACTGCCCACCCATGCGTAGTCCGGGAATTCCCCCTTGGCCAAGGTGCTGCTGAGCTTCATTGATCCGGCGAAGGGAGCCGCGCCGCGCAAGGGAAGGAGGGCTGCGTAGTCCCATGCCTGGTTCGCGTTCACGGGGATCTCGACGAGGTAAGCGTTGAGCGGGAGGTAGCCGTGGTTCACGGCTCCGCGCGCGGACCAATTGGCCCACTCGAGCTCAGTAAGCGGACGCGCAAAGGCAAACACGCGAACAACGCTCTGGCGAGATTCGCCCGGCAGCGGCTTCGAAAGCGCACTAAGATTTACTTCGGTGAGTTGGTAGACCCCAGACTGCAGGAGCACCCGAGCAGGCTTTGCGGCGTCGGTTTGAGCGGAAAGTTGAAGGGCCACCACGGCGGCCACGGCAAGTAGGCGTAATTTCATCGGCTGAATACGTAATAAGAGGCACAATTTAGAACCAGAATGCACAAGTATCGTTTAACGTTTGCGTGGGCGCTCATCTTAACTGCGGCATCGGCCCAGCCGGTACAGCGCATTTTGTACGTCGCGGCGCATCCCGACGACGAAAACACCCGGCTCATCGCGCACTGGTCACGTGCCGAGGGACGTGACGTCGCCTATGTGAGCCTCACCCGCGGAGAGGGTGGCCAAAACTTAATCGGTCCAGAATTGGGTCCTGCGCTTGGTGCCATTCGCGAGGCCGAGCTTCGCGCTGCCCGTCGCATTGACGGGGCCCAGCAGTTTTTTACGTCAGCTCCGGACTTCGGGTACAGCAAGAACCCTGATGAAACGTTTGCGATTTGGGATCGCGAACAGATTTTGGGCGAGTTGTGCGCACTCGCGGCAGAATTCCGCCCCGACGTGATTGTGACGCGCTTTCCGCCCGATTCGAGGGCCGGGCACGGCCACCACACTGCCTCGGCGATGCTTGCATTGGACCTTTTTGCCCGCCTTCAGCGTGACCGCACATGCAGCGGGGATTGGGTTCCACGTGCCGTGTACTGGAACACCTCTACGTGGTGGGCCACGGACCTCGAGAATGCGCCGATGAGTGACAGTTTAGTGCGCCTTCAGATTGGCGGCTACCACGAGGCCTTGGGCAAGTCGGTGCTTCAAATCGGAACCGAGGCCCGCAGCATGCACAAGTCCCAAGGCTTCGGAGCAGAGAACGAGCACGGGTTCAAAACCGAATTCTTGCAGTTGCTCGCCGGAACGCCGGTGGATTTCACCCTGGCGTTGCCGGCCACGCGCGGGCAGGATGTGCACGTTTGGCACGAGGTCCGAGCCGACCGACCCTGGTACACCGACCGCGACAGCATCCCCCTCAAGCGCGTCGAAATCGCTATTAATGAGGGCTCAAATCCGGCGACGTACGCTGGGCAGACCTTGGCTCCTGGTCAGCGCCTCGAGCGTGAGGCAAGCCCGTTGCAGCAGGCGTGGTACATTACCTCAGATCGAGTAAAGGGTGAACTTCGCCGCCCCAGCACGCCGGCGGATCCGCTCAGTGTGGCGTCGGATGTTCCGACTGTGATTGCAACTTCGAAGCGCCCCTACGACGTTCAGGTTCGGTTTATGCGGTGGGCCCTCGCACGGGAGTTTGACGTCGAAGTTCACGTTCCCGAGGGCTGGAAGTTGCTCAGCCCCAGTCGCATTAAATGGACGGCAAAGCCGGGTTCTGACCTTGAGTACGGCGTCAAAGTGCGCCTCGAGCCGGGTAGCAACCCGGTCGACGGCGAACTCACCTTCACCATTGACGGCCAGCCGCTGCGCCACGTTGCCAAACTGCGCTACGACCACATTCCGCACACCGAAGTGTGGGTAGACGGCGGAATTCCGCTTCGCTACGTCCCCATGACCCTGCCCGCCCTCAGCGTGGGCGTCATCGAGGGGGCTGGGGATGATGCGGCCGTTGCACTGGCTCAGCTCGGATTCGTGGTGCGGCAGCTCGACCCCCTGAGTATGACAGCCGCCGACCTCAAGGGGCTGGCGGCGGTCGTTACCGGGGTCCGCGCCTACAACGCTACCCCTGGAATGGACCGTGCAAACGCCGTCCTCGAACCATGGATTCGCGACGGAGGACGCCTCGTCATGCAGTACGCGACCGCCAGCAGTGACCGTACCGCAGACCAAATGGGCCCGTTGCCCTTTGCGTTGGGCCGCCAGAGGGTGACACGCGAAGATGCGGTTCCGCAGTTTTTGGCGCCCCAGCACCCCCTGATGTCGACTCCCAATGTGCTGGATGCTCGCGATTTTGAGGGTTGGGTTCAAGAACGCGGACTCTACTTTGCGCAAACTTGGCCGGCCGAATTCACACCGCTCATCGCTTGGTCTGACCCGGGCGAGCCTAAGGCTCAGGGCGCGCTGATCACGGCCCAATACGGCGAAGGAAGCGTTACCTACTGTGCCCTGTCCCTGTTTCGGCAGTGGCGATCAGGCGTTCCAGGGTCGTACCGAATTTTGGCCAACCTCGTTGCTCATGACCGCTAGTTTGCGCCCGCTCGACCTGGCTGCGCTGGTGCTCACCATCGGCGGAATCGCGATCTACGGCATGTGGAAGTCGCGCCAAAAGGCCTCTGCAACCGAGTTTTTGAGTGGGCAGCACCAGACCCACTGGCTGACCATGGCGCTCGGGATTCTGGCGACACAGGCTTCTGCCATTACGTTTTTAAGCACGCCCGGTCAGGGATTTGGCGACGGACTTCGCTTTGCCCAATTCTACCTCGGAATGCCGTTGGCCCTCTTCGTTCTCGGAGCTTGGGTGGTTCCCCGATACATGCGCAGCGGAGCCCGAACGGCCTACGAATACCTTGAAGCTGTTTTTGGTCCTCGGGTTCGGAGCCTGGCGGCTTCACTTTTTCTCATTTCGCGGAGCCTGGCGGCCGG
This sequence comes from Bacteroidota bacterium, assembly GCA_039805405.1. Classification (GTDB taxonomy): domain Bacteria; phylum Bacteroidota; class Bacteroidia; order Flavobacteriales; family Schleiferiaceae; genus TMED14. The sequence continues at coordinate 4,307 of JBDLUG010000032.1, read as the reverse complement.
AATCACCCTGTACGCGCCAGCTATCGTGCTTTCTGCGCTTTTTGGATGGAACCTCAAGGTCACCGTCTTGGTGATCGGAGCTGTGGTGATTGCCTACACTGCTTTTGGGGGGTACAAGGCAGTTGAGGTGACGCAAACGGCCCAGATGACGGTGATCTTGCTCGGTCTTGTAGCCGCCTTTGTGGTGCTGCTTCAGGGGCTCCCTGAAGGGCAGGGATTGACCGAGGTCTGGTCGCTTAACCGTGCCTACGGGCACACGCAAGTTCTCGATTTTGAGTGGAATCCGGCGAGCCGCTACACGGTGTGGTCGGGACTTGCAGGCGGATTCTTTCTGGCCATGGCCTACTTCGGAACCGACCAAAGTCAAGTCGGCCGCTACCTGGGGGGCAAGAGCCTCACCGAGATTCGGCGCGGATTCCTCTTTACCGGACTGATCAAGTTCCCGATGCAGCTCTTCATACTGAGCCTCGGGCTGCTCCTGCTCGCCCGGATGCACTTTGCAGACGAACCCCTGTGGCACAACCCCGCGGTGGCCCGCGAGTGGGTCGGAATGCGTCCGGACCTCGACGCCCAATGGGCCGAAGTCAACGAGCAGCGCCAGCAGCTCGCCGCCCAGCCCGAAACGCCAGAGCGCCAAGCGCAACTGGCCATGCTTCACGAGCGGCGCAACGCCCTGAAGGCTGATGCGGTCGCTCAGGTACAGGCCGCGGCACCCCACCTCGAAACCAAAGACCAGGACTACGTCTTTTTGGGTTGGGCACTGGGCCACATGCCGGTGGGCCTGCTTGGCCTTTTGCTCGCGGTGATTATGGCTGGAGCAATGTCGAGTTCGAGCGCCGAAATCAATGCGTTGGCAGCAACCTCGGTCATCGATTTTGGCCGGGTGCTCGGGCTACGCGAAACGCTTCAAACGTCCCGCTGGGTCACGGCGTTTTGGGGGTTTGCTGCCATGGGCGTTGCACTTTTGGCGAGCCTTTACGAGAACCTGATTCAGCTTGTCAACCTCATCGGTTCACTGTTTTATGGGCCGATGCTCGGAATCTTTGTCTGTGCCTGGCTCTTCAAGCGCCTCCCATGGCGGGCAGTTTTTTGGGGCGGAATCCTCGCGGAATCCGCCGTCCTCTCCCTGCACGCCGCAACGCTTGCAGGCTGGCTCGAACTCGGCTACCTCTGGTACAACCTCATCGGCGCCGTCCTCGTCGTGGCGCTGGCGTGGCTTCTGCCGTTCCGCGCCCCGCGGGCGTAGCCGACTTCTCGGCGTAGATTGCCTCCATGCGCTGGACGATTTCGCCCACTGCGGGGCACACCAACGCGTTCTTGGCTGTCAGATCCAAAATCTGAACCTGCTTCACTCGGTCGGTGTGCGGGTACTCACGGCAAGCCTTCGGGCGGTCCTCATAAATCGAGCAGGCATTGTCGGCCTCCAAAAATGGGCAGGGGAGCTGCTTCAGCACCCAGTCTCCGTCCTCGTCGTGACGCAGGTAGCTGGACTCAAAATCGGCCGTTTTCAACTGCAAACGTTTCGCCACACGCTCTTTGTCGCGCTCGGTCCACAGCGGGCCGGTGGTTTTGCAGCAGTTGGCACAGGTAAGGCAGTCCGTCTTGGCAAATACCGCCTCGTGAAGCCCGTGCACCACAGCGTCGAGGTCGCGCGGCGGCTGACGCTTTAAACGTCTCAAAAACGCCTCGTGACCCTTTTTCACTCCGCCCGAAGCTTTTCGATAAAGGCGGTCGTTTCCTGCAGCCACGGCTCGTACTCGGGGGTTCCGGGGCCGTAAAAACCGCTGTAAATCTTGCGCACCCGGCCCTGCTTGTCGAGGTAGATGGTGGTGGGGTAGCTCGAAAAGTTGTCCAGGCCGACCAGCACCCGCTCGACGGCGCCGCGCTCTGCCCGACCCGCAAACAGAATGGGGTAGCGCAGGTCGAGACCGCGCACAAACTTGTCCACGGCGGCAAAGGCTTGCTCGCGCTCGCCCGTGCGTTCAAACGTCAAACCAAAAAACTGCACGTCGGGGTAGGCCGCGTGAAACTGCCTGAAGGCGTTGCTCTCGTCCACGCAGTTGGGGCACCACGAACCCATGATCTGGATCACGGCAGGTTTGCCCAATTCTGGGCTAAAAACTACCCCGCTTTGGTAGTGCGGAAGCGAAAACGTCAGACTCGTCGCGCCCGGCTTCATGCCTGCCAGCGTCGTGGGGTCAGCCAACTTCGCGTGGGGATCGGCCTTACCCGTAATGGCTTGGTCGCGGGTGGCGCTCAGGATTTGCCGTCCACGGACGGCTCCGCCCTCGAGAAGCTCTAGTTCAAAAACGTAGGCAAACACGCCGTTGAACGTGCTGACGTGCACGCGGTTGCCACGGCGGTTTCCGGCCAAGTAGCGGTAGTCGCCGGACTCGGTCATGATGGTGCCGGTTACGATTCCGTCTTCACCCTCGCGGAGCACGGCGATACCTGGATTTCCGTCGGCGGCAGGCTGGTCAGGGTGGTGAAAGCGAAGCGCGTAGCGGTCGGCTAAAGGCAGTTCGGTGCCCTGCGGGCTCGGGAGCGCAAACCGGGGACGCTTTCCCAACGTAAGCACCAAAGGGTACTGCTCTCCGCGATCTGGACGGATCCAAAATCCATCCAAAGTTCGGCCGGCGCGGCGCCACACGAGTTCCCCGGGGAAGTACGGAATCTCGTAGCGCTCGAATCCGTCGGGCGTAGCACCCACATAGGCCAACCGAATCCGTTCCTCGCCGTTCGCCACGTACATGTCAGGTCGAGCGGCGCCTTTGGGCTTTACCGACACAATGTCAAACGGAAGTATCCACGGGGCTTGGCCGTCTTGTGCGGGGCGCAGCGTGATTTCGGCGTGGAACCAGGTTTCTTTGGGTGCATCCAGCGCGCGCGGTTGCGCCACTACGACCCAGGCGGCAAGTCCGAGGATGAGGACAAAAATGATTTTCATTGAACCAAGTTAGTACTTCCGGAGCGCTTCGCGGTATGCGTCGACCCGAGTGGCCAACCCTTCGCGAATGCGGCGGTACTGTTCGGCACGATCTGCCTCGTCGAGGTGGCCACCGAGTACGTTGAAGTAGTACTTGATTTTGGGTTCGGTTCCGCTCGGGCGCGCCGTGATGCGGTCTCCGTTGGCCATCACCAGCTGGATCACGTTTGATGCGGGCAGGGTCAGCGCACTTGCGGAACCATCTGCGAGCACCCGTCGGGTTCGCTCGTGGTAGTCCACGACCTCGGCAACTGGAATTCCGGCCACCTCTGTCGGAGTCGCCGTGCGCAAGCGCGCCATGATGGCCTGAATTTCCTCAAGTCCGCTGCGCCCGGGTTTCGTCACACTCAGCAGCTCGTCCTGGTGAACCCCGTGTCGTGCGTACAGGCCGAGCAGTGCAGCATAAAAACTAGAACCGTTCGCGGCGTGGAATGCTGCCGCCTCAGCGAGCAAGCATGCAGAACCGATCGCATCCTTGTCGCGCACGAAGTCGCCCGCGAGGTAGCCGTAGCTTTCTTCGCCACCCACCACAAACGTTTGAGTTCCTTCACGGAGTCGAATTTGCTCCGCAATCCATTTAAAACCGGTAAGCGTTTCGGTCGCTTCAATTCCGTAGTGCTCGGCGACGCGAAGCAGCAGGGGAGAGGTTACCACCGTGCTGGCGACAAAGGGGTTCGCGGGCATGCTTCCTTGCGCGGAACGCTGCGCGAGCACATAGTCCATAAGTACGGCTGCTGCCTGATTGCCGTTGAGCAGTACGAGGTCTCCATGGTCGTTGCGCACCGCGATTCCCACCCGGTCGCTGTCGGGATCGCATCCGACGACAAAGTCGTACCCAAGTTCTTCGGCGCGGGCCACAGCCAGGGCGAGCGCGGCGGGTTCCTCGGGATTGGGTGAGTGTACCGTGGGAAAGTTTCCGTCCGGTACGGCCTGAGCCTCAAGCACGTCCATCTTGGCGAACTCCCAGCGGTTGAGCGATTCGGGGAGCAGCGTGATCGAAGTTCCGTGCAGCGCCGTAAACACAATGCCCAACTGAGCATTGCCTTTGCGGTTGAGCGAAAGCGTTTCAAGCGCACCCAAGTACGCTTCGTCGGTTTCGCGGCCGAGGGGGCGCATGGTGCCCGTTCCGCCCGACCACTTGACGTCAGCTAAAGTCACCGCGCGGACTGCCGCCAGCAACTCTTTGTCCTGCGGTGGAACAATCTGCCCGCCATCACTCCAGTACACCTTGTATCCGTTGTACTCCTTGGGGTTGTGCGAAGCCGTGATCACAATTCCAGCCGTGCAGCCGTGCAGGCGCACCGCAAAACTCAGTTCAGGG
>JBDLUG010000031.1:0-12296 GCA_039805405.1 Bacteroidota bacterium | reverse complement strand
CGTACGAACAGCGCCTTGAAAACCGCAGGGATTTTGAAGCTTGGCTCCACGCCAATGAAAGGCAAAGTCCTGACGGAAAGTGGCTTACAGACGCGACTGCAGCTGATGCTTCTACCGTTGTAGATGCAACGCTTGATGCCCAAATTGCCGACGTTCGTTCAGGTGACCGAGGGCCATTGGAATTCATTCACGAAATGGTTCCGAGCAATGTATTTGAAGCACTTACTGACGGAAGTATGCTACAGATCATTGTATTTGCTATATTTTTTGGAGTAATTCTGGTGCTGATGCCTCGCGAACAGACAGATCGCGTTCGGCCATTAATGGGACAATTGTCTGCTGTCTTTGTCCACATGGTGGTTGTGGTCATGAATGCGGCTCCCTTTTTTGTGTTTGCCTTGATGGCTGGCACACTGACCAAACTTACCGGTGATGATCCCGGTCGACTTCCCAATTTGCTTCAAACCTACGGAACGTACATGCTCACTGTTTTTGGCGGACTTTTAGTTCTGCTGGTCACCTTGTATCCCACGTTGGTTTGGTTCGGTACCCGCAAGCACGGTTGGTCGTGGTGGAAGAGTTTTCAGTTTTTCTTTCGTGGAATGCGACCTGCTCAGCTGTTGGCGTTCAGTACGTCATCTTCAGCTGCTACGCTTCCTGTGACACTGGAGTGCGTGCACGACAACCTCAAGGTAGATGAGCAAGTCAGTCAATTTACCCTCCCGATTGGAGCCACTGTAAATATGGACGGAACAAGCCTGTATCAAGCCGTTGCCGTTGTTTTTCTTGCGCAGTTTCACTTGGTTGATTTGTCCCTTGCGCAGCAGGCGACAATTGTAGTTACTGCAGTTGCGGCTTCAGTAGGGGCAGCTGCGATCCCTTCGGCGGGACTCATCATGCTCATTATGGTTCTCGATGCCGTGGGCCTCAATCCCGCATGGATTGCGCTTATTTTTCCTGTAGACCGAATTTTAGATATGTGCCGCACAGTGGTAAACGTTTCAAGTGATGCCGCGGTGGCGCTCACTGTAGCAGCCAGCGAAGACAAATGGCACGGCGCGGAATAAGCGATTTTTTCGTCCAACAGAATAAAGCTTCGTGGGTGTCGCTTTTGGGTTCTCGGGTGATTGTCAGTCCGAGTCGAAAGGTTGCGTGGTTTATCTCGGTCGGATTATGGTTAGGCTCCTTTGTGTTGGTTGCGCAAGTTCAGCTCGGCGACTGTGAAAAGGCCGGAGCCCCGTCAGCCCAAGTGCTCAAGGCCGAAGGGGCCTTAGCCAAAGGAGACCGACCGATGGCACAGGTCTACATGTCCAGCATTCGCCGCAAGGAGCCGGAATCCATTCACGGTTGGTACCTCGATGCAGAATTGGCATTGCTCGTAGGCGAGGAGCGCGCCGCCTTGGCCCTGTACGAGAAGGTCTTTGCGGCCTGCCCCGACTACCTGGGCGACCTGGCCTTTCGGATTGGTGCACTGCACGCGGGCCAAGGAAGGCGCGCCGAGGCCCAGCGGTACTGGGCCTCGCCCAACGCCGGGGCGGAGGCCCGGCGTTGGCTTCGCCGGTTTGAACTCGAAGACTCGCTTCGGGCACACCCCGTTGCGTTCAACCCCGAACCCATCGAGGGCCTGGCTACCTCTGCAGACGAATTTTTGGCGGTGCGCAGCCCCGACGGAAGCAAATGGTACCTCACGCGCCGCCGCAATGTGGTGGACCGCAAAAGTGGCCCGGCCGCCCGCACTTACCTCGAGGAGGCCTTGTGCGAAGGGATTCCGCAGCACGAAGGCGTCGAAGTCCGCCCATTGGAGCACCCATTTAACGCGGGATTGAACGAAGGCGGACCGTCGGTCAGCGCAGACGACCAGTGGATGGTGCTCACCGTGTGCGCTCCGGATGCCAACGGCTACCGCAACTGCGACCTCTTTGTGGCGCACCGCGAGCTGGGCGAATGGTCGACGTTGCGGCGCATTGACGAAGTGTCCACTCCGACCCACTGGGAATCCCAAGGAGCGCTCTCAGCAAACGGAGACCGCATCATCTTTTCGAGCGACCGACCCGGCGGACGCGGCGGACTCGACCTCTGGACCACCCAGCGAAACCCAGATGGATCCTGGACTCAGCCCGAAAACCTCGGACCCGCAGTCAATACAGACGGCGACGAAAAATCGCCCTTTTTGCACGCCGACGGCAAAACATTATTCTTTTCAAGTGACGGCCACCCAGGAATGGGCGGGCTCGACGTATTCTACACGAACTGGGTCACGCCCATGCAGCCGATCAACTTGGGGTATCCAATCAATACCGAAGACGACGAGCTGGGGTTCGGAGTGCACGCCAACGAGCCCTTGGGCTACTTCAGTCAGCGCCGCGAGGGGAGTGGCTACGACTTGATGCGCTTCGCCCTTCCGGCCGATGCCGCGGGGCGCCAGGTGGCTTTTGTGCGCGGAACCGTCGACGGTGACCTACCCGAGGACGGACGTCCCACCCAAATCCGAATCGAAAACCTCAAAACCAAAACCAGCCAGTCGGTGGTGGTGGATGCCACGAGCCGAAGCTTTACCGCCGTTATCGCTCGTGAAGACCTCGCTTCGAGCGTACTTGAACTCGAGCACCCCGAGCTTGGGTATACGGCGATCCGCCTTGAAGAATACGCGGATGAGACCGAGGTTCCGGCGCTGGTTGCGCGCAAGGCGGCTCCCGGAACCGAATTTGCCCTGCGCAGCATCCTCTTTCGCACCGCGAGTTCCGAACTCAGTCCCGAGGACCGTCTTGCGCTTGAAGGCTTCGCGCGCTACCTGCAGCGCCACCCAGAATTTCGAATCGAAATCCAGGGGCATACCGACAACGTGGGTGCCGCGTCTGCCAACCTTGCGCTGTCGCAGCAGCGCGCGCAAAAGGTGCTTGAACACTTAGTTACCCTGGGCGTTTCGAGTTCGCGAATGACGGCAAAGGGCTACGGAATCAGCCGGCCAGTGGCGAGCAACCTAACCGAAGAGGGCCGCTCGCGCAACCGACGCACCGCCTTCGAAATCCTGCCGTAGCCTAAGGGTCATACCGCACATTGGTGCAAAAAAAAAGCCGCTCGTGAAGCACGAGCGGTTGTAGTGATGCGGGGATGCGTCAGCTTAGTGGCGGCGCTCCTTGATACGTGCGCTCTTACCTGTGCGCTCGCGCTGGTAGAAGATGCGTGCACGACGAACCTTACCGGTCTTGTTGACTTCGATCTTCTCGAGGTTTGGCATGTTCACCGGGAAAATGCGCTCAACGCCCACGGCGCCAGACATTTTGCGGATGGTGAAGGTTTCGGTCGCTCCGGCGCCAACGCGCTGGATTACGTCGCCGCGAAAGAACTGCGTACGCGTCTTTTCACCTTCAACAATTTTGTAGTACACCGTGATGGTGTCACCTGCTTTGAACGCAGGGAAGTCCTTCTTGGCGATGTAGGTCTCTTGGACGTACTTAATCAGGTCCATGGGATCGGTTTTAAACGTTCAAACTGCAACGTGCTTCACTTTGAAACAGAGGTTGGGTTTGCAAAATCCCCGTTGGCGTAGTTCCTCTAGGGGCGGCAAAGGTAGTAAAAAAACCTTTTTCTCAGATGCCTGTGCACTCAGAGTACGCGTCGTGCACCTTGAACGCTGTTTCAGCCTTTTTGCGGGCAACCCATGCATCCATGGTCTGCTGGCGGCGCTGGTTTTCAACGTACTGCTTGAGCAGAGCCAAATCTTGCTTGAGGTTGGCACGGTGCGGATCAATTTTGTTGCGAAGGTGAATGAGTCGAAAGTACTCTTTGCCCTGTGGGTCGCGCACGAGCGACGCTTCACTGAGGTCGTCTACATTGAGATTTTGGATCGCGTAAAAGATTCCGCGGTCGAGCTGATCCAGGTTAAATGCCACATCCATGGTGTTGGGGTTCAGCATGATTCCGCCGTTGAGCTTGGTCTCTTCGTCTTCTGAAAAGCGCTCAGCCGCCGCTTCAAAGCTGAGGGTGCCTGCCTTGATGGCGGTCCGAATGCTGTCCAAACGGCCTTGGGCAATGTCAAGGTCCTTTTGCTCGAGCTTGGGTTTAACTAAGATGTGGCGCAGATCGAGCTCTTCGCCACGCTTGGCTTGCAGTTGCACGATGTGGTACCCGAATTCCGTTTTAAACGGCTTCGAAATTTCGCCCACCTCAAGATTGTACGACACCGCATCGAACTCGGTCACAAATTGACCGCGCTTGATGCCTTTGTACTCGCCCCCATTGCGGTTGGATCCGGGGTCCTCAGAGTACAGGATTGCCATGGTGGCAAAACTTGATCCGTTTAAAATGCGGGTCCGAAGCTGATCAAGGCGCTCAATTGCTTCCTGCTCAGATTTTGTACTGACTTTGGGGTTGATGATGATTTGGGCGAGCTCGACTTCGGTTCCGATGAGGGGTAGTGAATCGAGGGGCAGGGCTTTGATTGCGTTCTCGACTTCGACAGGCGTAACCTTTATGTTTTCTGTGATGGTGGACTGCATGCGCTGGGCCGTCAGCTGGTTGCGCATCAGCGGACGCATTTCTTCTTTAATCTCAACCACAGACTTTTTGTAGTACTCGGTAAGACGGCGCTCGCTACCAATTTGAGCAACGAGCTGCTCGAGGCGGCGCGAGATGTTGTCGTCGATTTCGGCATCGTCCACCACTACCGAGTCAATTGCCGCATGGTGCACCAAGAGCTTTTCGAGAATCAGTTCATTGAGTACGTCGCACTCGCTTCGGTCCTGACCCTCGCGCTTGAGGGTTTCTTTCATGATGCTCACGTCAGACTGCAAGATGACCTCGTTGCCCACTACGGCCACGACACCATCTGCGAGGATGGGCTGGGCGAGAGCTAACGTTGCGGTTCCGAAAAACAAAGCAAGGGCAGTCGAGAAGCGTTGGGGTAGGTGCATAGCGGCAAACATACGGAATGAGAAGTGTTAGGCGCCTACCTGCGCATTTCGTGCCAAAAGTTCGCGGGCGAGGTTCAGGTAGTTCTCGGCACCGGTCGACGCGGCGTCGTAGACCATGATGGGCTCGCCAAATGAGGGGGCCTCACTCAGGCGTACGTTGCGCGAAATCACGGTGTCAAACACGAGCTGCTGAAAGTGCTGGCGGACTTCGTCCACGACCTGGTTGCTCAGTCGAAGGCGCGAGTCGTACATCGTCAAAAGCATTCCTTCAATTTGGAGCTCCGGATTTTGCAAGTTTTGCACTGAGCGGACGGTGTTCAAAAGTTTTCCGAGGCCCTCAAGGGCAAAGTACTCGCACTGGATCGGGATGATCACAGAGTCAGCGGCCGTAAGTGCGTTGAGCGTCACCAGCCCCAGCGAGGGAGCACAGTCTATGAGAATATAGTCGTACTCATTTTTGACGTCGGCCAAAGCCGTCTGAAGCATGTATTCGCGACGGGGTTTGTCGACCAGTTCGAGTTCTGCGGCCACCAAGTCCAAGTGGGCCGGCATGAGCATGAGGTTGGGGTTGCGGCCGTCAATGATGGCCTCGGCCGGGGTTGCCGTGTGCTCGAGCACGTGGTAGGTACCCGTTTTTGGTTCAGACGGGTCGTACCCCAACGCCGAGGTGGCGTTGGCTTGCGGATCAGCATCAATAAGCAGCACGCGCTGCTCAAGGACCCCAAGGGCGCTGGCCAGGTTGACTGCGGTGGTCGTCTTTCCGACTCCGCCTTTTTGGTTTGCTACGGCAATGATTTTTCCCACGAGGACGAAGGTAGCGCGATTGGCTGACCTGCCCGAGGGCTGTGGAAAACTTAATCCTTAGTTGGAGCCTCCCACGATGGGCTTGCGCACCACGCCGCAGTTGAGCATTTCATCGCCAAAGTAGGGATTCATGACGACTTTTTCGCGGCTAATCCAGGTAGCACCCTCGTAGTCAAAGGCCATCGGGCAGAACTGCAGGTACAGGGTGTCTTCACCGGGCTTGGATTCAAGCGAAACGAGGTAGGCTTGGGTAAGACTGTAAAAGGCTTCGCGCTGCGCAGCGAGGTCTGAGGTCGAAGCAATCTGGCGCACCGACGACAAAAGTTGGTCGCCGGGGCTGTTGGTCGTCCAAAGTGAATCCAGGTACTTGGCGGCTGCCTGAGCTTCGGCGGGGTTCGACGACACTAACGCGTCCTTGATGCGCAAGTACTGGTCGAGCGGAACCTCAGCATACGAAGCCTGCATGTAGGAATTGGCAACCGGTAACGAACTGTCGGCCGTCTCGACGGAATTCTGTGTGTTGGAACAGGCCATAAAAAAGGCGGCCGAAGCCGCCAGTGCGAGGTACTTCATGCCGCAAAGTTACGGCGTGTAACGGGCCTAGTTCCGTGCGTCGCGCATTGGATTGCTCCGCCAGCGATCGGCACCAGTCGGTTTGGGCAACGCTTCGAGGTACTCGTCAGCTGGAGTGCCCCAGCCGTTGTTGCTGCGGTCAATGTCGGCGACTTCATGAAACGGATCGAGTTCGATGGAGACCGCTTTTTTGGGCAGGTAGATCGTTTTGGTGAACTCTTGTTCGTCCTTGATCCAAATTTCGGCGGGCCAGTGCTCCACGTGCTCGGTTCCGTCGGCAAAAGCATAGCGCACGACAACGGGCATGATCAGTCCACCGACGTTCTTCACCGTCACCTCGTGCAAGAACCCATCGGGGCCTGGCTTGAGGGCAGCCAAGCGCTTCAGGTCAGCTTTTGATACGGCATGGCGGTTGTACTCACTCGTGTAGAAATCGCGGTACGCGGGGTCCTTGTCGACCTTGGTCGGGCGGTTGCTGGTTTGGTTGCGCTGGTTGCCAATAAAGCCCTTGAACTCGGCCTCGTCGTTGGCGCGGCGCTGGGCCTCAATGGTGGCGGGGTCTAAGCTCGGAACCGAAGCGATGCGCACCTTGGCCAAATCCTGGTCTACGGCCTCGGTGGTGTAGAACCATCCGCGCCAAAACCAGTCGAGGTCGACGCTACTCGCGTCTTCCATCGAGCGAAAGAAGTCCGCAGGAGCCGGGTGCTTGAATGCCCAGCGCGTGCAGTAGGTCTTGAACGCGTGGTCAAATAGCTCGCGGCCCATGACGGTTTCGCGCAAAATATTGAGCGCAGTGGCTGGCTTGCCGTAGGCGTTGTTGCCAAACTGCAAAATGCTCTCTGAATTGGTCATAATCGGAACCATGTTGAGCGCAGGCGAACGCATGTAGTCCACAATTTTGTCAGCCGGGCCACGGCGCGAGGGGTAGTTGACGTCCCACTCCTGCTCTGTGAGGTACTGAACAAAGGTGTTGAGGCCTTCGTCCATCCACGTCCACTGGCGCTCGTCGCTGTTGATGATCATGGGGAAGAAGTTGTGGCCTACTTCGTGAATGATGACGCTGATCATTCCGTATTTGGTGGCCTCGGAATAGGTTCCGTCAGGGTCAGGGCGACCGCCGTTGAAGCAGATCATGGGGTACTCCATGCCGATGTCTTTGGTGTGCACTGAAATAGCGCGCTCGTACGGGTAGTCAATGGTGTACTTCGAATAGGTTTCGATGGTTTGGGCGACGGCGCGGGTTGAGTACTGTTCCCACAGCGGATTTCCCTCTTTGGGGTAGAACGACTCTGCGAGGGTCGTGCGGTTGCCAACCTTGACGGCCATGGCGTCCCAAATGAACTTGCGGCTAGTCGCGAATGCAAAATCGCGCACGTTGGCGGCGCTGAACACCCACGTCTTGGTGCTGCTCGCTTTCGTCTTTTCGCGCTCGCGGGCTTCGGATTCGTTGGCGATGATCACCGGCTTGTCGGTAGTCTTGCGAGCGGTCGCCAGGCGTTGGCGCTGCGCGGGAGTGAGTACGCTGGATTCGTTGGTCAGGGTTCCGGTCGCTGCGACAATATGGTCGCTCGGAACCGTAATGGCCACCTTGTAGTCCCCAAAGGGAAGGGTGAATTCCCCCGAGCCCAAGAACTGCTTGTGCTGCCAGCCCACATTGTCGCCGTAGACGGCCATGCGCGGAAAGAACTGGGCGATGGTGTAGAGCGTGTTGCCCTCTTCGTCAAAGTGCTCGTATCCGCTGCGTCCTCCGACCTTCATACGGTCGTTGACCAGGTAGTTCCACGCCACATAAAACTTGACGCTTTGCCCCGGCGCCAATGCAGAAGGAAGGTCCACGCGCATCATCGTATTGTTGATGGTGAACGAAAGCTTGGCTCCGTTGGACGACTTGACTTCGGTGACGTTGAATCCGCCCTCGTATTTGTCGATGTAGCGGTCTTGAACTTGCTCTGGAGTAATTGATGAGGGCAGCGAGCCTTTACTGCTTTGGTCGGTCATCGAACCGGGCTTCATCATGTTTTGATCGAGCTGAACCCAGAGGTAGGTCAGGGCATCCGGACTGTTGTTGCGGTAGGTGATCCATTCCGTTCCCGTGATTCGGTGCGTTTTTTCGTCCAGGGTCAACTGAATGTCATAGTCCGCCCGGTTTTGGTAGTAGGCGTGGCCCGGAGCGCCCGCCGCGTTGCGGTAGCTGTTGGGGGTGGGCAGCTCTTGCTCGAGCTGGCGGAATTTGCTGTGCGGCAGACGGTCTGCAGGAACGTGCTGGGCGAATGCGCCGACATTGAGAAGGACCGCGCTCGCGGTCGCTAAAAGGATGGAGTTCTTCATACCAAATACCATTGAGATGCCAAATGTAGCGAAATGCCAAGGGTTAGCGCCCCCAAGGCTAGGGCAAAATCTTTTGGGGTGAATCCGCGCGCCGACGCCATCCAGCGAAGGACGAAGACTGCGGCGACGACGCTGAGCTGGCCGAGTTCGATTCCGCCCGCAAACCAGCCCCAAGCAGCCCACAGAGCGCCTGTGTCCGAAGGTAAGAGCGGGCCGAGGTCCTTAGCGAAGGCCAGGCCGTGAATGATTCCGAAGGCCGCTGCCACGGCGAGTTCAGGGCCAAGCCATCCGCGGCGGTTCATTTTAGGTGCCCCTTTGAACCAAACCACACGCGCTGCGGTAAAAATCAGTGTTGCGAGCACCGCCCCTTCGACGAGGCGTTCGTTGAGGGCCACGCTCATTGCGATTTGGGCCGCCATGGCGAGGGTGTGGCCCAATGTGAATGCGGTGAGCGCACCGAGCCAATGCTTGAAGTCGCGCGGGGCGAATGGAGCGATGAGTGCAGCCACAAAAAGAAGGTGATCCCAGGCTTGAGCGTCCAGAATGTGAAAAAAGCCGAGTTCAGCAAAAATGGGAACGCTCATTTTAGTTCGATTCGAGGGTTTTCTTTGGTACTTACCGCGTCAATTCGGCCCTTGGGGCTGCGCACAAAGTACACATTGCGCTGGTCTTCAAAGCGATCGTGCAAAAGCCGGTCGGTAATGGCAAGCGGAAGCCCACCCTCGACGTGCATCTGAATTTCAACCGCGTCAGGTTTGTAGGTAATTCCATCAATATGTAGGTCCAGTGCCTTACGGCCGCGGTGCACTGTGAGTTTGCTGCGCACGTACACTTCGGCTTGGCTGCGTCCTTCTGTGCGTTCGAGGCGGACTTTGGTTCCGCCCAAAGAGGCCGAAATAGCATCTTCGAGGTCGTCAGTAAATAAGCGCACCACCCATTCAGTGCGCTTTGCGCCCACAGTTAGCTCATGAGCGGCGAGGTGCATGGGGTGGTCTGCAGCGCAGAATAGCGTCAAAAGAAGCCAAAGCATGGGGGTAAGGAGACGAGTGCGCACAGCGTGCAAACCTAAACATTTCCTAATTTGTAGCGATGAATTACCCGTACCAAGTTCGAACCTACGACCAGTATGTGAATGCCTGCCAAGCCGCGGCACAGGATCCAGAAGCGTTTTGGAGCGGAGTAGCCAAAAACTTTCGGTGGAAGCGCACATGGGACAAAGTCCTCGACTGGAACTTCGAGGAGCCCCGCGTCGAGTGGTTCAAAGGCGCTCAGCTCAACATTACTGAAAACTGCTTGGATCGGCACCTCGACACTCGAGGGGACCAACCTGCGCTGGTTTTTGAGCCCAACGACCCGAACGACGCCGCACGGGTGCTCACGTACCGCGAGCTTCACTTCAGCGTCATGCAGTTTGCCCAAGTGCTCGCGAACAACGGCGTTCAAAAAGGGGATCGGGTCTGCATCTACATGGGAATGATTCCGGAATTGGCCATCGCCGTACTGGCCTGTGCCCGAATTGGCGCCGTGCATTCGGTGGTGTTCGGCGGATTTAGTGCCCAGTCGATTGCCGACCGCATTAACGACGCCCAGGCCAAGGTGGTGGTGACCTGCGACGGAGCATACCGGGGCGCTAAGGTGATTCCGCTCAAGGCAGTGGTCGACGACGCGATTATGGCCTGCCCCTCGGTCGAGAAGGTGGTTGTGGCGTCTCGCACCCGAACGCCAGTTTCGATGATGAGCGGCCGTGACCTGTGGTGGGAAGATGAAATCAAGCGAGTCGAGTCTATGGGTAATCCGTTCGTTGAGGCAGAGTCCATGGACGCCGAAGACACGCTATTTATTTTGTACACGAGCGGATCCACGGGAAAACCCAAAGGCGTGGTGCATACCTGTGCCGGTTATATGGTATGGACGACCTACACGTTTGTCAACGCCTTTCAGTACCAGCCGGGGCAGGTACATTTTTGTACGGCAGACATCGGTTGGATTACCGGCCATAGTTACCTGATTTACGGCCCATTGAGTGCCGGAGCTACCACGGTCATGTTTGAGGGCGTGCCCACGTGGCCCGACGCCGGGCGATTTTGGGATATTGTCGACCGCCACCAAGTGAATATTCTGTACACGGCTCCGACTGCCATTCGCAGCCTGATGGGATTCGGCCTAGATCCGCTGAAAGGCAAAGATTTGTCGAGCCTCAAAGTGCTCGGAACCGTCGGTGAACCCATCAATGAAGAGGCCTGGAACTGGTACAGTACCCACATTGGCAAAGGCAAGTGCCCGATTGTTGACACCTGGTGGCAGACTGAAACGGGAGGGGTGCTGATTACCAACCTCGCAGGCGTGACTCCGGCAAAGGCCACGTTTGCCACGCTTCCAATGCCTGGGGTTGAGCCGCTGCTGGTCGACGAGCACGGTTTCGAAATTCACGGCAACGGAGTGAGCGGCAACCTCTGCATTCGCAAGCCATGGCCCGGAATGCTGCGCACCACCTACGGCGACCACGAACGCTGCCGCCAGACGTACTTCAGTGCATACCCCGGCCTATATTTTACAGGCGATGGCTGTGTGCGCGACGAAGAAGGCCACTACCGCATCACCGGTAGGGTAGACGACGTGCTCAACGTCAGTGGCCACCGGATTGGAACCGCCGAGGTCGAAAATGCCCTCAACATGCACGCCGGAGTCGTCGAATCAGCCGTCGTAGGTTTTTCGCACGACATTAAAGGTCAAGGCATTTATGCGTACGTGGTCTATCAGGGCTACCGCGACGACGAAAACCTCACACGCCAGGATATTCTCGCCACAGTGAGTCGCGTGATTGGGCCCATTGCCAAACCGGACCAAATTCAGTTTGTCAGCGGCTTACCCAAGACGCGTTCGGGCAAGATTATGCGCCGCATACTTCGAAAGATTGCCGAGGGCGACACGTCGAATTTTGGCGACACCACGACGCTGCTCGATCCTTCAGTAGTCGAAGAAATTGCTGCGGGGCGGTTGGTGTGACGGCTTGAACTAGCAGCAACCCGATCCAGGGGCGCACTTTGCTACGGGGCGCTGGGGCATTTGGGTGGGTTGAATTCCGCACGCGTCAGAGGCCAAGCAATTGGTGAACAGGGGGGTGAGGTGGGCGTGGGCCGCAACAAGGTTGCCTGCGGCATCAATAATGCGAAGTTGGTCGGTCGACTGAACAGCTTGGAGGAGTTCGGAATATGTCATATTGCACTATTACGATAAAAGCATCCACGCGGCCATTGCCGCCATGCTGAGGTCCTCAACAATTGTTACGGTGCTCATCGGAAGGTTGAACACGGTTCCGAGGCAGGCGCAGCGAATGGTCTTCTTTTGAAGGTTGCTCTGAATAACGCCGCCCGCACCTACGAGCATGAGCACGAGAGTGATCCAATTGGTCGCAGTTGGAGCGAGATCCGCGGCGTAGGCGAGTCCGAGACTGAGCTCGACAAAAGGGTAGGCAAGGCCCCAGGCTGGAACGACTTTCGCAATCCAATCGTACATGCGGTAGGAGCTCGCAAAGGCCGAGATGTCCAACAGTTTGAAGTAGCTGAAGCTCACAAAGAACCCGGCCATAAACCAGCGCATCCAGCTGTGGGCAGAGAGTGATTCGCCGAGCGAAAGGGCAGGGACCAACGCCAACAAAGCGACCAAGGTGAACAACGG
>JBDLUG010000030.1:0-12391 GCA_039805405.1 Bacteroidota bacterium | reverse complement strand
ACATTACCAAAGAGGACGCCGATCGCCGCCGCAAGGAGCTGTCCAAGCGCCTTGAGGACCGTCTAGAAGCTATTGAAGAGATGGCTGAGGCCTGGGCCGACAACCTCGAGGAGTCCATTGAGAACCTTGAGCTCAATTTGGGAGAAAACTTGAAGCTCAACGTTGAGCCGACGAAGCCCAAAAAGAAGAAGTTTAAGAAGGAGATTGATGGACTCACACTGCTTTTGGGCACAAACCAACTTTTGGGTGCGCCGATTGGTAGTAATTCGACCGATGTGTATTCGGGTAGCTGGAGCCCTGTCGGCGCGATGTCATCTACTTTTGGCCTCTACTTCAGTGACCAACGCCGCTTGGGTCGCAGCCCACTTTGGGTGCGCAGCGCTTGGGGATTCACGAGTTACACGTATGATTTTGGACAAAACCTTTTGCAGTTTGACCCACCTACTGGTGGCGCCTACGAATTGGTGCCATCAAACATTGAGTTGCGTCGATCAAACCTTTCAATGACCTACTTTGAGTTGCCTTTAGCACTGGTAATCAACCCGTCGCGCCGCGGCAAAGGCCTCAGTCTGTCGGCCGGGGGCTTCGCGGGAATCCGCCTCGGCGGAACCCGTCAGATTGTCTACCGCTCAGAGGGAATGGGCCGCGTAACCGAGAATACGAGTGGAAATTTCTACGGAAGCCTCTTCAGCTACGGACTACAAGCAGAGCTGGGTTACCGCCGCTATTCGGTTGGCGCACGCCAGAACTTTAATAAGCCGTTTAATGAGGCTGTTCTCCCGGCAAACCTCTCGTCGGATTCACAGCCGAATTTCTTCAACGCATCCGTCTACGCTACGGTGCGCCTCTTTTAGGTTCTAGGTTAAGGCAGGCCTAAAAAAAGAAACCCCGGGCGCGAGCCCGGGGTTTTTTCATTGCGGTGAAGCAAGGCTTACATCACGCCCTGGTCGAGCATGGCGTCGGCAACCTTGACGAATCCGGCGAGGTTGGCACCCTTGACGTAGTCAATGCTACCGTCTTCGCGGGCACCGTACTTCACGCATGAAGCGTGGATGCTCTTCATGATTCCGTGAAGGCGCTGGTCGACCTCTTCGCGGCTCCATGAGAGGCGCAGTGAGTTCTGACTCATTTCGAGTCCAGAGGTCGAAACACCACCGGCGTTCGAAGCCTTACCTGGGCTGAACAGGATGCGTGCGGCGGCAAACGCCTCAATCGCTTCAGGAGTAGAAGGCATGTTGGCGCCTTCGGCCACGCACTTCACGCCGTGGGCGATCAGGGCCTTGGCGTCGTCTCCGTTCAGCTCGTTTTGGGTTGCACACGGCATTGCGATGTCGCAGGCAACGCCCCACGGAGTCTTGCCCGCAACGAACGTCGCCGACGGGTACTTCTTGAGGTAGTCGCTGATGCGTCCGCGCTCTACATTTTTAATGTGCATCACGTGGGCCAGCTTCTCGGCGTTGATTCCGTCGTTGTCGAGGATGTAGCCCGAAGAGTCCGACAGGGTCAGCACGGTAGCGCCGAGCTCTGTCGCCTTCTCGGCGGCGTACTGGGCCACGTTACCTGAACCTGAGACGACTACTTTTTTGCCCTTGAAGTCGTCGCCCTTGGTGGCGAGCATCTCTTGAGCGAAGTACACGGTTCCGTACCCAGTCGCCTCAGGACGAATGAGTGAACCGCCCCAGTTGAGGCCCTTGCCGGTCAAGACGCCGGTGAATTCGTTGCGAATGCGCTTGTACTGACCAAACATGTAGCCGATCTCGCGTCCGCCTACGCCGATGTCGCCCGCAGGAACGTCGGTGTCGGCACCAATGTGGCGCGAAAGCTCCGTCATAAAGGCCTGGCAAAAACGCATTACTTCGTTGTCGGACTTGCCCTTGGGGTCAAAGTCTGAACCGCCCTTACCTCCGCCCATCGGCAAAGTGGTCAGGGAGTTTTTGAAGATCTGCTCAAATCCGAGGAACTTCAGAACCGACAAGTTTACCGTCGGGTGAAAGCGCAGACCGCCTTTGTAGGGGCCGATGGCGCTGTTGAACTCGACGCGGTAGCCGCGGTTGACGTGCACGTTGCCGGCGTCGTCGGTCCACGAAACGCGAAACATGATGGTGCGCTCGGGCTCTGTGATGCGCTCGAGGATACGGGCCTTCTTGTACTTGGGGTTTTCTTCAATGAACGGAATGACGCTTTCAGCCACTTCGTGCACTGCTTGAATGAACTCAGGCTCAGCGCCGTTACGGGCTTTTGCCCAATCCATGAACGCCGAAATTTCAGCTTGGTACTTAGGATTCATAAAGGGGGTATTTATCCGGCAAATGTATGCCGAAATTTGTGCCATGATTGAAGATCCGAATCCGCAGCGCACCCCCTTATCTGAATTGGGTGAATTTGGTTTAATTGAGCGACTTACCGCTGACCTCATCCCCGTTCAGGCGTCCACTGTGGTGGGCGTGGGCGACGATGCCGCAGTGCTTCGCCCTGAAGCTGAGCACGATCTTTTGGTCAGTACCGACCTTCTCGTAGAGGGCGTCCACTTTGATTTGGCCTACGTGCCGCTTCAGCACCTTGGTTACAAGGCTGCGGTGGTGAACTTCAGCGACATCTATGCTATGGGCGGAACCCCAACGCAGTTGACCGTCGGCCTCGCGGTGAGCAGCCGCTACCCGGTCGAGGCCTTGGACGAGCTCTACACCGGAATCCGCCGTGCCTGCATTCAGTACGGTGTGGATTTGGTCGGAGGTGACACGACGTCCAGCCCCAGCGGCCTCACGCTGGCCGTGACCGCACTCGGCACGGTGGCTCGCGGCGGAGCCATTCGGCGCAGCGGAGCCCAAGCGACCGACCTTATTGTGGTGTCGGGTGACTTGGGCGGGGCCTACATCGGCCTTCAAGTCCTCGAGCGCGAAAAGGCGACCTATTTGGCCAACCCCAACCTTCAGCCCGACCTCAGCGAGTACCAGTACCCCATCGAACGCCAGCTTAAGCCTGAGGCGCGCAAAGACATTGTCGAACTGCTCAAAGAACTCGAAGTCACGCCCACCAGCATGATGGACGTGAGCGACGGCCTGTCGAGCGAACTGCTGCACCTCACCAAAGCCAGTGGCCTCGGGTGTGTGGTGTTTGAGGACAAGCTTCCGATTGACCCCATTGTGCTGCGCACCTGTGAAGAATTCGGAATCCATCCCGTAACCGCCGTGATGAACGGCGGTGAGGACTACGAACTCGTGTTTACGGTCGCCCTTGAGGACTACGATAAGATCAAAGGCAACCCGAACATCACGCCAATTGGCCACATGACTGCCTCGGCTGGCGCCTACCTTGTCAACCAAGGCGGAACCCACGTTTCGCTCACCGCCCAGGGCTGGAAGGCGTTCAGCGCTTGATTTCGCGTAGAAATTAGTCTGCAAAAAGAAAGCCCGAGGCTCACGCCCCGGGCTTTTTCGTTAAATCAGTTCACTTACTTAATGAACGTCACCTCTTGTGTGAAGGTTTGTGAGCCAAGGTCTGGATCGACAATGGTCTCTACGCTCCGCAGACGCAAGCTGGTCTCAAAGAAGCTCAGGATTTCATACCCGGTCTTTTCGCCGTCAGCTGTGATGTAGAGCGAGTCGGGCGTTACTCCACCGCCGTCAACTGCGTACCAGGTTCCGTTGATGGTGTCCTGAATGTCAGTTCCAAACGATCCAAGGCCTGGAGCCGTGATCAGCGCGCGTACATCCATGTTCCATACGACAGTTTGCGTCTCGTCTTCGTTGATGGCGAGATCTAAGGTGTTGTTGGCGCGAATCAGTGAATCGGTAATGGTGATCGGAAGCGCGCCGATTGGCGTAGTAACCGTGCCCGAAAGGCTGAGGTCACTGAGGTTCCAGGTTCCGGCCAAACGCTCGTCAAGGGTCGGATCTTTTTTGCACGATGCCAGCGCAGCTACGGCCGCTACGGCGAGAAAAATATTCTTAGTCATAAAGGATAGAGTTAAGACTATGGCAAGGGGCAAAGCCCATGCCATAGACCTGTTGGTTTAGGCAGTGATTGATGCTTTGAGGTACTCGCGGTTCATGCGGGCAATGTTCTCAATCGAAATGCCTTTTGGGCACTCGACCTCGCATGCGCCGGTGTTGGTGCAGTTTCCGAACCCTTCGAGGTCCATCTGCTGCACCATGTTGCGCACGCGGTCGGCGGCTTCCACTTGGCCTTGCGGAAGCAGGGCAAACTGGCTCACCTTGGCGCTCACAAAGAGCATTGCCGATGCGTTTTTGCAGGTAGCGACGCAGGCTCCGCAGCCAATGCACGTGGCGGCGTCAAATGCCGCGTCGGCATCGTGCTTCTCGATCGGAGTCGCGTTGGCGTCGGGCAAGTTGCCCATCGTGTTGACCGAAATGTAGCCGCCGGCTTGAATGACGCGGTCGAATGCGCTGCGGTCGACCATCAGGTCGCGAACCACGGGGAATGCCTTGGCGCGCCATGGCTCTACGGTAATTGTGTCTCCGTCCTTGAACTTGCGCATGTGCAGCTGGCAGGTGGTCACGCCGCGGTCGGGCCCGTGGGCTTCGCCGTTGATGAACATCGAGCACATGCCGCAAATTCCCTCGCGGCAGTCGTGGTCAAACACGACAGATTCGGTGCCCTTTGAAATGAGTTGCTCGTTGAGCACGTCCATCATTTCAAGAAAGGACATGTCGGGCGAAATGTCAGAAACCTGGTAGGTTTCAAACTTGCCGGCATCTTGGGCGCTCTTTTGGCGCCATACTTTGAGCGTGAGGTTCATTACTTGTACGAGCGGGTTACGAGTTTAACGTTATCAAACACAAGGTCTTCTTTGTGCAGCGTGGCTTTGCCGGGGTCGTTGTCGGTGAATTCCCACGCTGAAACAAAAGCGAACTCCTCGTCTTGGCGAAGGGCTTCGCCTTCTTCAGACTGGTACTCTTCGCGAAAGTGGCCACCGCAGGATTCGTTGCGCGTCAGGGCATCAAGGGCCATGAGTTCGGCAAGCTCCATAAAGTCCGCAACGCGGTTGGCCTTGTCGAGCTCTGGGTTCATTTCAAACATGCCGCCGAGGACTTTGACGTCGCGGTAGAACTCCTCGCGCAGGGCGCGGATTTCTTCGATGGCCGTCTTAAGTCCAGACTCACTTCGGGCCATGCCGATCTTGTCCCACACGATCTTACCGAGTCGGCGGTGGAACACCTCGACTGGGGTTGAACCGTTGGCATTGAGGAATCCCTCGAGTCGCGCTTTTGCAGCGGCTTCAGCCTCGGCAAACTCGGGTAAGTCGGTCGAAATGCTTCCGGTGCGAATGTCGTCGGCCAAGAAGGTTCCGACCGTGTACGGAAGCACGAAGTAGCCGTCTGCCAAGCCCTGCATGAGGGCCGAGGCGCCGAGGCGGTTGGCGCCGTGGTCTGAGAAGTTGGCTTCTCCCGCGACAAACAGTCCGGGAACCGTCGACATCAAGTTGTAGTCCACCCAAAGTCCGCCCATGGTGTAGTGGACGGCGGGATAAATCTTCATCGGGGTCACGTACGGATTCTCGTCGGTGATCTTCTCGTACATCTGAAAGAGGTTGCCGTACTTCGATTCCACGACCTTGGTTCCCATGGCGCGGATTTCGGCCTCAGAAGCGTTGGTCATGTTCTTGAGGTTGGCCTGCTCTTGACCGTAGCGCATGATGGCGGCTGAAAAGTCGAGGTACACGGCCTCGCCGGTCTTGTTGACTCCGTAGCCGGCGTCGCAACGCTCCTTGGCGGCGCGTGAGGCGACGTCCCGCGGAACCAGGTTACCAAAGGCCGGGTAGCGGCGCTCGAGGTAGTAGTCGCGCTGCTCTTCGGTTAAGTCGGTGGCTTTTAGACGGCCTTCGCGGATCGCTTTGGCGTCCTCGAGGCTTGCCGGAACCCAGATGCGTCCGTCGTTGCGCAGGGACTCTGACATGAGTGTGAGCTTGGACTGCGATTCACCACTTACCGGAATGCAGGTGGGGTGAATTTGCGTGAAGCACGGGTTCGCAAAGAAGGCGCCTTTTTTGTGGGCCTTCCAGGCGGCGGTCACGTTGGAGCCCATGGCGTTGGTGCTCAAGTAGAACACGTTTCCGTAGCCACCCGAGGCGATAATCACGGCGTGGGCGCTGTGGCGCTCCAGCTCACCGGTGACTAGGTTGCGGGCAATGATTCCGCGGGCTTTGCCGTCGACCACGACGAGGTCCACCATCTCGTGGCGGGCGTACATTTTCACGCGGCCCTTGGCAACTTGGCGCTCGAGGGCCGAGTAGGCTCCGAGCAGCAGCTGCTGGCCCGTCTGACCCTTGGCATAGAAGGTGCGGCTCACCTGAACCCCACCGAACGAGCGGTTGTCGAGCAAGCCACCGTAGTCGCGGGCAAAGGGAACCCCCTGGGCCACGCACTGGTCGATTATGCTGGTTGAAACCTCAGCGAGGCGGTGTACGTTGGCCTCGCGGCTGCGGTAGTCGCCACCCTTCACGGTGTCGTAAAACAGGCGGAACACAGAGTCGCCGTCGTTTTGGTAGTTTTTGGCGGCGTTGATTCCGCCCTGAGCAGCGATGGAGTGTGCGCGGCGCGGCGAATCCTGGAAGCAAAACGCCTTGACGTTGTAGCCCAACTCGGCCAGCGATGCGGCGGCCGACGACCCGGCGAGGCCGGTTCCGACCACGATGATGTCAATGCGGCGCTTGTTCGCGGGGCTTACGAGCGGAATCGTGCCTTTGTGCTTGGTCCACTTTTCAGAAATGGGCCCCTCGGGAATGCGGGAATTCAATTTGCTAGACATGCTGTAACAAGCTTAAACGTTGGGCGAAATCAGTACGTACAAGGGAATCAGTGCGAAGGCTCCGCACACGACCACGGCAAAGGCGCGGCCTACGAACTGAACGATCGGCGTGTAGGTCGGGTGGGTCCAGCCCATGGTCTGAAAGGCCGACTGGAATCCGTGCCAGAGGTGAAACCCAAGGGCGATCATTGCAATCACATAGAAAGCCGTGTACCAAACCTGATCAAATGCAGTTACGGTAAGGGTAAACAAATCCTTATTGCCGTTGGCGTCGAGGCCGAGTTCGCCAAAGTGCATCTCGTACCAGAAGCTCTTCATGTGCACCAAGATGAACAGCAAGGTGAAGATTCCGAGCAGCGCCATGTTGCGCGAAGCCCAACCGGCGTTGGCTGCGCCGTTGTACGAACCGTAGTTGACAGGACGGGCCGCCATATTCTGCCGAGCCAGGACGATGCCGTCGACTGCGTGAAGCACAATTGAAGCGTAGAGCAGGTAGCTCACAATTTTAATGGGCGGAAAGCTGGTCATGAACGCCGCGTAGGCATTGAAGTCTTCGCCGGTTCCAAAAATTATGCTCAGGTTGCCCAAAAGGTGGATCACCAGAAAAGTGATCAAAAAGAGGCCCGTGAGGGCCATCCAGTACTTGCGGGCCAGTGAGGTCCCAAACAATCCGCGTTGCGATGCCATATTCAATGTGACTTTTGTTGCTCAAAGGTAGGGGCCAAACGGCCTCGTACGCATCCATAACAGCACAAGCCGTACCTTCGTTCGCATGCGCTACGAACCCCTTAAATCGGACCTCTACGCCCGCCACCGGGCGCAATTCACGGCTACGTTAAAGCCTCAATCTGTCGCTTTTTTTAACTCAAGCGACATTTACCCCACTTCGGCAGACGGAAGCTTCCCGTTCAAGCAGGCCACCGACATCCTATGGCTGAGCGGTGTGGACCAAGAGGAATCCATTCTGGTACTCTTTCCCGACGCGCCCAAGCCCGAGCAGCGCGAGATGCTGTTTTTGGTCGAAACCAACGACCTCATCGCCCGCTGGGAAGGCGCCAAGCTGTCTAAGGACGAGGCCCGCGCCTTGACCGGAATCCAAAGCATTCACTGGCTCAGCGATTTTGAGCGCATCCTGCGCGACGTCATGGCGCACGCCCACCACGTTTACTTGCTGGGCCACGAGCACATTCGCCGCAATAACCCGGTCGAGACGCGCGAAGACCGCTTCGGGGCCGACCTGCGCCGCCGCTTTCCGAACCACGAGTACGAGCGTTCGGCGCCGGCCATGAACGCGCTGCGGGCCGTCAAAGACCCCGAAGAGGTCAAAATCATGCAGGTGGCTGCCGACATTACCGCCGCCGGCTACGACCGCGTGCTGCACTTCCTCAAGCCCGGCGTGTGGGAGTACGAGCTCGAGGCAGAATTCCTTCACGAGTTTGTGCGCCGCCGCTCGCATGGCTTTGCCTATACGCCGATCATCGGGTCGGGCGCCAACGCCTGTGTGCTGCACTACATCACCAACGACGCCCAGGTTCACGACGGCGACGTGGTGCTGTTTGACGTCGGAGCTGTGTACGGCAACTACGCCTGCGACGTGACGCGCTGTTTTCCCGCCAACGGACGCTTCACGCCCCGCCAGCGCCAGGTATACGAAGCGGTGCTCCGCGTCGAAAAGGCCGCGATGAACCTGCTCAAACCCGGCGTGCGCCTGCCCGAATACCACGTGCAGGTCGGCGAGCTGATGACTGAAGAGTTGATCGGGCTCGGACTCATTACGCGCGACGACGTAGCCAATCAGGATCCCGCCTGGCCCGCCTACAAAAAGTACTTTATGCACGGAACCTCGCACTACCTCGGCCTCGACGTGCACGACTACGGCCCCTGGGACGGTTCCGAAATCAAAGAGGGCATGGTGTTTACCGTCGAGCCCGGCATCTACATTCCTGAGGAGGGCCTCGGAATCCGCATCGAAGACGACATCGTCGTGACCAAGGGCGAACCGATCAACCTCACCAAGGCCATTCCCAAAGAGGTGGACGAGATTGAGCGGGCCATGCGTGCCGGTCACTAGTAACTGGTTGCTGGTTTGAAAAAGTTTTTGCGCTCGGCGTTTTACCGCCTCGGGCCCCGCACCCGGCGGGTGGTTCGGCGCGCGGTGGTGCTGCCCGTTGATCTGTGGACGCTGCTGCGCCGCGGCGGACGGCCTTTGTATGCCGGAATTCCGCTTCCCCTGCCCGGCGAGGTCTTCACGGGTGGCGGCGATTTTTTGGCGAACGGACTCCTGTTTAAGGCCCACTTCACCGGGCTAGGCGGACTTCGCCCCGACGAGCGCGTGCTCGACATCGGCAGCGGCTTGGGGCGCATGGCCATTCCGCTGACCGATTACCTTACGCGCCCCGATGCCTACGAAGGCTTTGACGTGGTCCGAGAGGCGGTGGACCTCTGTACGCGCCGCATTACTTCGCGCTACCCGGGCTTTCGCTTTACGTGGGTTCCGCTGCACAACGACCTGTACACGGCCGCGGGCGAGCGGGCGGCGGAATTCACCTTTCCGTACGCGGACGCCGACTTTGATTTTGCCTGGGCCACCTCGGTGTTCACCCACATGGACCGCGACGAGGTGGCGCGCTACCTGGCCGAGACGCGCCGGGTGATGCGTCCGGGCGGTCGGTTTTTGGCCACGTTCTTTTTGATGGACGCCGAGGCCCAGCGGGCTTCTCAGGGCGGAACCTACGCATTCCCCGTCGAGCGCGACGGCGTGTGGTACATGGACCCCAACGTGGTCGGAGCCAACGTGGCCTTTCGCCCCGAAGAGGTCGAAGCCATGGCCCGCCAAGCCGGCTGGGAGGGCGTCGAAATCCATTTTGGCCGCTGGAGCGGGCGTGGCGGACCCACCTTTGACTTTCAGGACGTCGTGCTGCTGCGCACCTAATTGGCCAGAGTAGCAAGTTTAGCTGAGATTGGCTTGTTAGCTCGTTGGTTTCTGGTTGCTCGTGACTCGTTTTTGTAAATGGATATTTTATCTAATTCGCTGAATTACTGAAATATATCTATTTCTGGAAATTTCAAGAAAAGTAAAATCCGGTTATAACCGAATGGGTGAGAGGGCTCCGTGGATTCGGCACTCCGATCTAGGGACCCTGCGGCGCTCTGTGTCGTTACTGGGTTCTTGTTGCTCGTTCGCGGCCTCGCCGCAGCGCGTTCTAGTTGCCAGGGGCCAACGAGCCAACGAGCCAACCTCGCCAACGAGCCAACCTCGCCAATGGGCCAACCTCGCTAACTTTACCAAATGCAAC
Source organism: Bacteroidota bacterium (assembly GCA_039805405.1). Lineage (GTDB taxonomy): Bacteria > Bacteroidota > Bacteroidia > Flavobacteriales > Schleiferiaceae > TMED14. Next base: position 2,327 of record JBDLUG010000030.1, on the reverse strand, counting down.
AACCCCTTGCCGGGAAGCGCGCCGTGGTCGGCGGCGGATCCCAAGGAATCGGCCGCGCGGCGGCCCAAGCCCTCGCCGAACTGGGCGCTGAAGTCCTTCTTCTTGCCCGCAACCCCGAATCGCTCGCCGCAGCCGCCGCGCAACTCTCCGTGCCCTGCGGGCAAAAACACCGCTGGCTCAGCGTCGACAACGCCCAACCCGAGGCCCTTGCCGCGGCCGTATCCGCTGAGGTTGCCGCCTGGGGCGACGTCCACATTTTGGTCAACAACACGGGCGGTCCGGCCGCTGGCCCCGTCCTCGATGCGAGCCCTGAAGCGTTTTTAAGTGCCTTCACCAACCACCTCCTGGTCAACCAGCGGCTGGCGCAGGTGCTGGTTCCGAGCATGAAGACAGCGGGCTACGGCCGTATCGTCAATGTCATTTCGACGAGCGTTAAGGCTCCGCTGCACGGCCTCGGCGTCAGCAACACGGTGCGTGCCGCGGTGGGCAACTGGGCCAAAACCTTGGCCACCGAACTCGCGCCGACCGGAATCACCGTCAACAACGTACTCCCAGGCGCTACCGCCACCGAGCGCCTGACCGCCATCATTGATGGTCGAGCTACCCGAACCGGGCGTCCGTACGCCGAAATCGAAGCCGAAATGATGGCCGAAGTGCCCATGGGCCGCTTTGCCGCCCCGGCTGAAATCGCGGCGGCCGTGGCCTTCCTCGCGTCGCCCGCGGCGAGCTACATCACGGGCATCAACATTCCGGTCGACGGAGGCCGCACCCCCAACCTATGATCACGCTGCGCAACTACATCGACGGGTCCTTTTGTGCGCCCGCGAACGGACGCTACCTTGACAACATCGAGCCTGCAACAGGTGAGGTGTACAGTTTGATTCCAGACTCCGGCGCCGACGACGTGGCCGCGGCCGTGGCGGCCGCCAAAATGGCCTACCCAAGCTGGTCTGCGCTGACCGCCGCCGAGCGCAGCAAGCACTTGATGCGCGTGGCCAACCGCATCGAGGAACGCCTCGAGGAACTGGCCGCCGCCGAATCCCGCGACAACGGCAAGCCCCTCAAGCTGGCCCGCAGCGTCGACATTCCGCGAGCCCGCGACAACTTCGCGTTCTATGCCACCGCCATCCTGCACGACTGGAGCGAGACCCACGACATGGGCGCCCACGGCTTCAACTACACCCTGCGCCGCCCCATCGGAGTGGCCGCCTGCATCAGCCCCTGGAACCTGCCGCTCTACCTCTTTAGCTGGAAGATTGCGCCGGCCCTAGCCGCCGGCAACACGGTGGTGGCCAAGCCCTCTGAGGTCACGCCCTACACGGCCTACTTGCTGAGCGAAATCCTGGACGAGGTTGGTTTTCCGGCCGGCGTGCTCAACATCGTCCACGGCACCGGCCCGGGCGTCGGCGAGCCGCTGGTCACGCACCCCGACGTGCCGATGATTTCGTTCACGGGCGGAACCGCCACCGGCGCCCGCATCAATACGTTGGCGGCGCCCAGCTTCAAAAAGCTCAGTCTTGAACTCGGCGGCAAAAACCCCAACGTCATTTTTGCCGACTGCGACTTTGAGGCCATGCTGCGCACCACGCTGCAGTCGTCGTTCGCCAACCAGGGCCAAATTTGCCTTTGTGGCTCACGCATCCTTGTGGAGCGGCCGATCTACGACCGGTTCGTGGCGGAATTCACCGCCCGCGTGGCTGCCCTGAAGGTGGGCCTGCCCAGCGACCCCGAAACCCAGGTGGGGGCGGTGGTCTCGGCTCCGCACCGCGACAAGATTTTGAGCTACATCGCTCTTGCCCAACAGGAAGGCGGACGCATCGAGTGCGGCGGCCATGCCGTCGCGGTGGACGGCGCCCCAAACGGCTACTTCATCGCCCCGACGGTGATCACGGGCCTGCCCATGAGCTGCCGCACCAACCAAGAGGAGATTTTTGGACCGGTCGTCACCGTCATGCCCTTTGACACCGAAGAAGAAGCGCTTGAGCTGGCCAACGCCACCAAGTACGGCCTTGCGGCGACCCTTTGGACGAGCAACCTGCAGCGGGCGCACCGCGTGGCGCACGAGCTCGAGGCCGGAATCGTCTGGATCAACAGCTGGTTGGTGCGCGACCTGCGCACACCCTTTGGCGGGGTCAAGCAGTCGGGCCTCGGCCGCGAAGGCGGGTTTGAGGCGCTTCGCTTCTTTACCGAACCCAAAAATGTGTTCGTCAAGCTGTAAACCAGTAACTAGTTACTCGTTAAAAGAAAAAGCCCCAGCACATGGCCGGGGCTCTGAAGGAGTGCTTAACTACCCAACGAACGCATGAACGTTGAACACAAAATCACCT
>JBDLUG010000029.1:0-12599 GCA_039805405.1 Bacteroidota bacterium | reverse complement strand
GGGTTTCGTTCCATGCGTACTGCGACTTCTGACCCTTCTTGACGAGGTACAAGGGTGGTGAGGCGATGTACACGTAGCCACGTTCGACCAACTCTTTCATGTAGCGGAACAAGAACGTGAGTACCAGCGTCGCGATGTGCGAACCGTCGACGTCGGCGTCGGCCATAATGATGATCTTGTGGTATCGAAGCTTGGCCGTGTTGAGGGCTTTACTGTCTTCCTCGGTTCCGAGGCTTACACCTAAAGCCGTGAAGATGTTGCGAATCTCTTCGTTCTCAAAAATGCGGTGCTGCATCGCCTTCTCGACGTTCAGAATCTTACCGCGCAGCGGCAAAATGGCCTGAAAACGACGGTCGCGACCTTGCTTGGCCGTACCCCCTGCAGAATCACCCTCGACGAGGAAGATTTCGCACTGCGCGGGATCGGTCTCAGAACAGTCGGCTAGCTTACCGGGAAGCGAATTGGAACCAAGAACCGTCTTGCGCTGCACCATTTCGCGAGCCTTGCGGGCTGCGATGCGGGCCTTTGCCGCGAGAACCACCTTTGACACGATGATGCGCGCCTCGTTCGGATGCTCTTCGAGGTAGTTGGTCAGCATTTCGCCTACGATGCGGTCCACGGCGCCCGAAACTTCGCTGTTGCCCAGCTTGGTTTTGGTTTGGCCTTCGAACTGCGGCTCCATCACCTTTACGCTGATTACCGCAGTCAATCCTTCGCGAAAGTCGTCACCCGCAACCTCGACCTTTTCTTTGGTCAAAATCCCAGACTCGTCTGCGTACTTTTTGAGCGTACGCGTAAGTGCACGGCGGAATCCCGCAAGGTGGGTACCCCCTTCGTGGGTGTTGATGTTGTTCACGTAGGAGTGGATGTTCTCGGCGTACGTGGTGTTGTAGGTCATCGAAACTTCAACCGGAATTCCCTCAATCTCACCCTCCATGTACATCGGCTCTGGGATCAGGCGCTCGCGGTTCTGGTCGATGAACTCGGTGAATTCCTTCAAGCCGCCTTGGCTGTAGAACTCCTCGGTACGAAAGCTTCCGTCCTCTTGTACGTCGCGCTCGTCGGTGAGTTGAATGCGAATTCCGCGGTTCAAGTAGGCGAGCTCGCGAAGGCGCGCCGCGAGAATGTCGTACTGGTAGACGCTCTCGTAAAAAATGCTGGTATCGGGTTGAAAGTGGACAATTGTACCGCGGTAATCTGAAGACCCGACTTCTTTGACGTCGTACATCGGCTTGCCGATGTTGTACTCCTGCTGGTACTCTTTGCCGTCGCGGTGGACGTTGACGCGCAGCAACGTCGAAAGTGCGTTCACACAGCTCACACCGACCCCGTGCAGACCGCCAGATACCTTGTACGAGTCCTTGTCAAACTTACCCCCTGCGTGAAGTACCGTCATCACGACCTCGAGTGCAGACTTGCCCTCTTTGGAGTGCATGGCCACAGGAATCCCGCGGCCGTCGTCTTTCACGGTGATGCTGTTGCCCTCGTGAATGACCACACTCACCTTAGTGGCATGGCCCGCAAGGGCCTCGTCAATCGAGTTGTCTACGACCTCATAGACGAGGTGGTGAAGACCTTTTTGGCCGACGTCGCCGATGTACATCGCCGGGCGCTTGCGCACCGCTTCTAAACCTTCGAGGACCTGAATGCTGTCCGCGCCGTATTGCTTGTTTTCGCTCATGATTCCGTAAAAATGGACTATCTACAAAGATAACCCACGCCTCGCGCCGGGGAGTCCATAAGCGCAGAAATTAGCCCCGTTTATCAACATTTTTTTCAACAGGCCGCACGAACGGCTACCTGTTGTGTCCCGGAGCCCTAAACGCTTAAAACTTGTAAACCAGGCCCAAATTTGCGCGAATTCCCTGAACAGGGTATCCCATCCACCATTCGGCGCGCTGATTGAGCAGATTGTCGATGCGAATCACCGCGTCGAGCTGGCTGTTGTAGCGGTACTGGGCTCCGAGGCGGACGTCCATAAATGCAGGGAGGTCGTACTCCATCATGAGTCCACTTAGCGTAGTACGGGCGCCGCGAAGGACCATGGCTCCGTCCAGGCGAATTTTGTCGCCAAAGTTGGCACGTGCCTGGGCTCCGAGCTCGTACTTGGGCAGATGGTAGACCGCCTTCCCTCCCTCGTCCTGTACGGCAAATCGCAGCACCCCGTGCAGGCGCACGTCCCAAACCTGCTTGAACTGAAAGGTGAGTTCGCCCGTAGGCTCAAGTGAAGTGACCTTGACGTACTGCATGCCGACGCGTCCGCTGTCGTTCAAAATTCCGAAGTCGACATCAGGGCGCACGACCATGGGATAGTTGTCCCACGTCATGAACCGGCCCCCAAATCGGTAGCCAATAATGCGGCTCCATCGGCCCGTTGCGCCACCATAGATGCTCGAGCTGCGAATGGCCTCGTAGGCTGCGGATTCAGACAAGAACGGCACCGCATCGACGCGGGCGCGCATTCCGCCGTTGTCCACTGAACCTTCCATTCCGCCATAGAGGTAGAGTACGTCGCGCACCAAAGGAACCTCTATGTGCACCACCGGCGGAAAGTACGGGAGCGTCTTTTGACCCGGCCCACCGGTCGCGATGATGTTGAGGCCGAAGCGGAACCGCACTCCTTTAATGCTGTCAGAAAGCGAAGGGCTAAACTGAAGGGCCCAGGCAGCACTCGAAGTGTCGGGGCGGGCCGAACCTTGAAGCTGGTTGAATGAGGCATTGAATGGCAGGTTCAGCACCAAGTTTTGCACGGGTAGCGCGGACTCGAGCTGCATGCGTCCTCCGGTCTCAAACTGCCGACCACCCTGGTCAATCCAGTGGTGCCCCGAGAGCGAAATCGAACGAAACATTTGGGTACGGCGGTAGCGTGTGGCTTGGTAGCGGGCGCCGGCCGTGTAAGTCTGAATTCCGCGGCCCGGGGCGGCATTTGCCGTGTCGGCATCGTTAAACCCTATGGCGTGGCGCTGGCCGTAGAACGGAATCCGATCCCATGATCCACCGCCCTCGAGGCGCAAGCGACCCCGGTTGAAAATGCGCTCGTACGAGGCGTCTAGCTTGCTTTCGGACCACAGCAGGCGGTCGAAGACAACGTAGTCCTTGTCAAAGCCTCCGCGGGTCGAACGGTGGCTTCCCCGCACCGACCAGTGGTTTACGGCGCTGCGCACGCTTCCGATCGCGGCCTCAGCCTCGACAGAGCCGTAGTTGCCCGCGATGAGTGACACGTAGCGTGACGGCAAGCGTTCGAGCTTGGTCTTGGTAATTTTCACGGGCGGAATCAGCTCCATCACCGGATCCACCGGAACCACCGATGGACGCACCTGAATTCGAACCGGAAGCTTTTGGACACTCGTGTCTGTGAGGCTTGGTTGGCCAGAGATTTTGACGGCCTCTGCAACTTTAGCGCGGTACTTGTCAGTTACCGAGACTTCGACATCCCCTACCTGCGCGGCCGCGGCGTAGCTCGCAATTGCGAGGCACAGCATCCACTTCATTTTATTCTGCATCGTCTTCGGTCGTTGTTTGGGGTGCGTTGGATTCTAGTTGGGCGGCATTGAATTCCGCAAGAAGGGCTTGCGCCTCGCGCACGAGCTCGTCAGATGGATGCTCCGCAATCACGAAGTCCAAGGTGTAACGGGCCTGGAATCCATCGTTGAGGCTTGCGTAGTTCCGCGCCAGAACGAGGAGTGCTTTAAAACGCCACACCTGCTGACCCGGGTAGTTGTCGAGCAGGGTGAACACTGCTTCGCTCGAAGCGGTATACTGCCCGCGAATGCGAAGGATGCTCGCCTTGGCGTACATCGCTTCGGCCTGAGTTGCGACAGAGGCCTCAGCGATAGCGTCCTCAGCGGCCTGCTGCCAGAGTCCGAGGCGGAGCGAATCAGCAGGCTGCGCGCGGTACTTCGATTCGAGGACGCGGAGTCGCACGGCAAAAGCCTCACTGCGATCCTCTGGAGACTGGCGCAAATCCGCGACAATTCCTTCGGCGTAGGTCAATGCCACATCTTCAGCTCCTTCGGCAAAGTGCGCGCGCATCATCGCGCGGTTCGCCTCACTGCGCAAGCTGGCGTCCTCGGCCAAGGCGAGAAGTCGCTCGGCATAGCGCTTGGTCTCGTTGCCGTCTTTGCGCTGTTCTGCGTCGCGAAGCAACCACTTGTAGGCCGAAACCGTGTTCGCCCCCACTGGCTGGCGAACCACGTTACGGTAGTACGGGAGCGCATTGGCCATTTGCCCGCTCATTCGCGCCGATTCTGCCGTTTGAAAATTCGCGTCGGCCGCGAAGTAGCCGTCAGGAAAGCGCTTGAGGTACTTCACCAAGGCATCGTAGGCAGCTTGGTTTTGGCCTTGGGCAAATTTGTCGTAGGCCGACATGTAGGCGACCGAATCCAGCTCGCTTGCACGGATTCCGGATGCCGGCATACCCTGCACCCACTCGAGGTAGTCGTCGATTCGGTTGGCCTCGTCGTAGACCGAGCGTGCCACCGAAATTGCTTCACGCGACTCAGGCGTACCTGGGTAATCCCGAACGACCGTCTGGAAGGTGGCAATTGACGCACTGAGGTCTCCGTCGTTGCGCTGGGCAAGCGCGATGTTCAACGCTGCCCTTCGGCCCTTTTCGGTGTTGGGTTTCTTGCGCTGGTAGGCGGCGAAGGCCTCCGCGGCCTCGCGGTTCCGCCCAATGCGAAGCAAGGTTTGAGCGCGCTCAAAAAGTGCGTCGTCGGCGCGCGCAGTCCCGCGCTGCTCGAGCTTTGCAAGCTGTTCGATTTTACCCGGATTGTCGCCCAGTAAGCCGCGGCACAGCGCCTGCTGAAAATTGGCGTAGTCGGCGTCGGCACCCCCGAGCTTCGCGATGCGTCCGTAGTAGTCGCGGGCCAAAGCATGGCGACCGAGCAAAAAGTACAGGTCGGCGATGCGAAGTTCGGCGTCCTCGCGGCGGCGGTCGCTCTTAGGGGCGTCTTCTAAGAACACCCGGAATGTCGCCGCAGCCTCTTCAATTCGATCGAGTCGGTAGAGCGCATACGCCTTGTTGTACTGGGCCGCGGGGCGTTCGGTAAGCGTGAAGCTTCCAGGGGTCTTCAAAAACAGGTCGGTTTCGGCCAACGAAGTGCGGTAGTCGCCTTGACGGTAGGCCATTTCAGCCTTCCAGAAGTGTGCGAGCGCCTCGTATCCGCGATCCAATGGGTAGCTGAGGGACTGGTCGAGGAGCTCCTCGGCCTTTGCCCACTGCGATGCCTGGTAGAGTTCCACCGCACGGAAGTACGCCACCTTTTGGTAGGCTTCACGCATGGCCATGGACCCCATTCCGGTCTGCACAATTGCCTCGAGTGCGCGTCCGTAGTCGCGCGAAGTCAAGTATAAATTAGCCAAGTACTCGTTGGCCTCGCGCCGGTATTCGGTGCGCGGAAACTCACGCAAAAACTGATTAAACACCTGAATGGCGTCTCCAAATGGACTTGCACTTCGGTAGGTCAACTTGGCGTACTGGTACGCGGCCTGCTCGCGCGTTGCCTCGTCAGCCTTGCTCTGCCACACAGAACGAAAGGCCGTTTGGGCCTCTTCCCAACGCTCGAGGCGCGAGTAGCTGTCTCCAAGCATCAGGCGGGATTGAAGCGCCCAGTCCGCCGAACTCTCGGCGGGCAGCTGGTTAAAGGCCTTTACCGCTGCCTCGTAGTCCTGAGTTTGGTAGGCACAGACGCCCATTTGGTAGGCGACCTCGGCGGACATCTTACCGCCCTTGGCAAGGTTGAATTCAAAGTAGTCTTTGGCGTCCGCATAGCGCTTCTTGCGGAACATGCTTTGGCCAATCAGCAGCGAAATCTCTGGAGCGCGCTTTGCACTCGCCTCCTTCATTAGTTTTTCACCCAGCACGAGAAGCTCGTCGTCCTTGCCGGTACGGGCATAAATCTGCGCGAGGTAGTAGGGAACCACTGGCCCAAACTCTTCGTGATTCTGCAGGGGCTCGAGGTTCTCGAGCGCCGTTTGGTCTGCCTTCTCGAGGTACGCGATGTGGCCGTAGTAGTACTGGGCGGTCTTGGCGACCGCAGACTTGGACTTTTTAGCCTCAGCCAACTCCGCCTTAGCTTGGTCGAATTCATTCAGCAAAAAGTGCGCATAGCCGAGCTTAAATTGGATCTCTGCGCGAAGGTTTCGCGCGAGGTCAACTCCATCGAGCATCCGCAACCAACGCTTCGCCTCTTGGTAGCGACGGCGGTTGAATGCTTGCTCTGCGGCATCAAGAATGAGGTCAATTCGGCGCGAAGACGACGGGTAGGTCTGAAGGAAGGATTCCGCAAACTCCTCAGAATCACGGTGAAGCAGGCGAATCGCACAAAGTGCCTGGTAGTACATGGACTGCTCTGACCAGTCGCTCGCCACTGGCGTCACCGCGCGGACTTCAGCGAAGTATTCGTATGCAGAACTGTAGAGCGCACGGTCAAAGCGCACGCGGGCTTCCGCAAAAAGTGCTTCTGGCTGATTGCCAGTAATGGGCTGTTGGGCGTACAGCGTTGCGCTCATCAAAAGCGCGGCTAGAATTCGAATCCTCATGTTGTTCAAAAGTACATCGTGCTTTTGGTTCGGCTCTCGTTACTTTGCACAAACTGTGCCCATGGAATCTACTGCCGTCTTATCGCTCCGAAATGCAAGCATCCTTCAGGGTGACCACCGCGTACTCAGCGACGTCAACCTCGAGGTTGCCCCTGGAGAATTCATCTATGTGATCGGCGCCACAGGCTCGGGCAAGTCGTCGCTGCTCAAAACTCTGTATGCGGATCTGCCCTTGGAATCCGGTGAAGGCAGCATTGTGGGATACGACCTGCGCAACCTCAAAGAGCGCGACATTCCCTACCTGCGCCGCCAGTTAGGTATTGTCTTTCAGGACTTTCAGCTCTTGATGGACCGCAGCGTGCGCGACAACCTCGACTTTGTACTTCGCGCCACGGGCCAAGAGAACCGCAGCGAGAACGACGACCGAATTGATACGGTACTTCGCCGTGTGGGCATGCCCACCAAGGGCCACAAGATGCCGCACCAGTTGTCGGGCGGAGAGCAGCAGCGTGTTTCGATTGCGCGTGCCCTTCTGAACGATCCTCCCCTCATTTTGGCTGACGAGCCCACGGGCAACCTCGATCCGCACATGTCTGAGGAACTCATGCACCTCTTAGAAGAAATTCGCGCAAGCGGCCGCAGCATCTTGATGGCGACGCACGACTATGCGCTACTGCTGAAGTTTCCGCACACAACCTACCGCTGTGCGAACGGAACACTCGCCACAACCGTCCAGAAGACGCTTTAATTTTAGTGCGGAACCGCGAATCGGGCCGCAACTTCTTTGGCACGCGCGGCACATTCTGAGGTCCAGGGCTCCTGCTGTGCCTGGCGAATGAGTGCGTAAGCTTCTGGCCACGAGCGGTAGGTGCGAACGCGGCTCCCTAGGTCAAGTCCTTCAACCGCCTTGGCATGGGCGACAATGTGACGTCCCTGCAGCAGCGCTTGAACGAGCTTGAACTTGATTCCGAGGCTGTGCTCGGCATGCACCACGACGACGTGCGCATCTGCGTACAAACGATTCAGTTCGTCGTCAGTGGGTAGATCCACGTAGTGCGGCGTCCCTTCGGGAGCATTGTGGCCCGCGAAGCACAGCGGCTCAATGGGAGGTTGTGCCGCGAGTAGTCCTTTGATTGCCGCGGCATTTTCTTCGACACTGAACTTGCCCACGGCAAGCACCAACGGCTTCAGGGCCGCACCGACGGGCACCGACTGGGTAAAGGGATGGTGCGGCGGAACCCAAACCGCTGACGAACACGGGCGAAGGGCATTCCATGCACGCACGTCCAGCGGGGCAATCGCTGCAACCGGACCCGACCATGCTGCAGCCAGATACTGTTCCCAGCGGCGAAGGGCCCAGGCCTCGGCGAGGTAGTACCCCTTTTTGAGCCCAGAAGTCTGACGTGCCAGACTGGCGTAGTAGTCGGATTCGGGGTTGTGAAGCCGCAAGGTTCCGTCGGTCGAGAGACCGCTGCAGTGAAGGCCGTGGTAGGTGACGGTTCCGCGCTGAACCGCGGCCTGATGGCGCGCAATGCGGGTTTGACGGCTCTGTACAATCCATGGGCGCAGACTCAAGGGTAGCCGCGCGCGGCGCAGGACGTTGGTGTGAACCTCCGCAAAGGGCGCTTCGTGACCCAAAGCATGGCGGGTAAAGGCGTGAAGGACGACCTGCTGGCCTGTGGATGCCACGGCGCGCAGGTGGCCAAGAACTTCAAGGGTTCCGCCGTATCGAGGTGGCTCGAGCCGATCCATGCTCCAAATATGGTGGGTAGCTCGCCCCTCAAGGCGGTCAATCAGGCGGTGCCACACGTGGCCTTCGTGGTTCCAGTGGTAGATGTGGGCGGCCTTGCGGGCAGCGCGGCTCGCGGCCGCATAGGCGGCGGGCTGAATGAGTGCACGAGCGGCAGCTGCGATGGCTTCGGGACTGAGTTGGTCAAGTACGGTTCCGGCTCCGGATTCGCGAACGACGCGCACCACTTCGACAAGGTCGCTGGCCACGACGGGGATTCCGGCCTGAAAGTAGTCAAAGAGCTTATTGGGCAAGCTCCAGCGGTAGTTCTGGGACTTTGGCTTGTCGAGGCTGAATCCGAGGTCGGCCGCCTGGGTGTAGCGCTGAAGCACTTCGCGCGGAACCCGACCCACAAAACGCACATTCGTCCATCCTTGGGATGCAACGTACTTCTGCAGTCGGGGGATGGCGTCGCCGCTGCCAACCACCACGAGCTCCACCTCAGGGCACTGCACAGCGGCCGCAACGAGTTCTTCGGCGCCCCGGTCGACGTTGATTCCAGCGCCTTGAAGGATCCACAGCGTTGCGTCAATGGAGAGTCCGAGTTCAGCCCGAATCGCGCGCTTGCGCTGTGCGGCGCCCGACCAATCGCCGTCTGGACCCCAAGGCAGTTCACCACGAAGGGGCACGTTGCGCACGACATCCCATGTTCCGCCGTACTCGCGGGCGTACTGGTCGGCGATGCTGGAGTTGACGGTCACGCGAAAGTCGGTGCGCGGAATCCCGTAGCGCTCTACCGACCGCCACATTCGCTGGATCCAAGGCCTCGCCTCGAGTTCGGGAGCTCCCAAAAAGTACTCGTGGCTGTCGTAGACCAAAGGCTTGGCGCGGCGCATCGCCCACCACGCATTCGGCGCCAAGGTATCGAGGTCGTTGGCGAGGTAGACGTCGGGCCGCAGCCGGCGAAGGACAAACCACAGCCGAACCTGGTACTCGAGGTAGAAGAGCGGACCACGGTTGAAGCGGCAGGTCATGCGCTGGGTTTCGTAAGAGCGCTCGAGTGGGGCCGGATTGGGGTAGGTTCGGCCGACCACAACGACTCGGTATCCGCGCTCCGCCCAAAGCGTCGCAGTGCGGTGCACACGCTGGTCGCTATGCAGGTCGTTGATGACGCTAAGTACTACGCTTGGGCCCATGGGGCGAAGGTAGCGCAGCCATCTTTTGAACGAACTTTGCGGGTATGACGTCCGACCCCCGCCACATTCGCATTTCAGACTACGACTTCCCCCTCGCCGACCACCGAATTGCCCAGGAGCCCTGCAGCCCGCGCGATGCCGCGAAGCTGCTGGTTTGGGACCGCGGAATGCTGCAGGACCTCGGGGTGCGTGATGCTCCGGATGTGGTCGCGAACTGGGGACGCTACCGACTGGTGGTCAACGAAGCACGGGTGATTCCGGCGCGGATTTTTATCCCGCGACCCAGCGGCGAAGGACACTTTGAACTCTTTTACCTCGACGCCGAGGGTCTGTCGGTCGAGCAAGCCATGGCCGAAACTTCAGTGCTGCGCGCCTGGTGCAAAGTCCGTCCCAGCAAAAAATGGAAGGAAGGCTCAGTACTCGTGCACGAATGCGGACTGACGGCCACGCGCCTCGCTCAAAGGGACGGTGAATCTTTGGTGGAATTTCGCTGGTCCACCGGGCAAACTTGGGCTCAAATCTTGGGTGACGTGGGGCGCATCCCCCTCCCCCCCTACATGCACCGCGCCGATACCGAAGCCGACCGAGACCGATACCAGTCGGTGTTTGCGCGCCACGAAGGCTCTGTCGCCGCCCCCACGGCCAGCCTGCACTGGACGCCCGAACTGATGGAACGATGGCGCGAGGTGTGCGCCGACACTCAAGCGGTTACGCTTCACGTCGGAGCCGGAACCTTTCAGCCCGTCAGCGCCGACGCCGTCGGCGACCACCAGATGCACGCCGAAGAAGTGGTGGTGGGCCGCGCGGTCGTCGAATCGCTGGCCGACGGCCTCCCTGTGCTCGCCATGGGCACTACAGCCGCCCGCACCCTCGAGTCGCTCTACTGGTGGGCCCTTGATTGGCAGCGCAGCGGAACCATGCCCACCTACGTCGACCAGTGGGCGCCGTATTCAGAGCTGCTTGCTTCTGGTTCCGTGCCCCAGGGAGAGGAGCTTCTAGCTTCTGGTTCCGTGCCCCAGAGCGAGGAGCTGCTGGCTTCTGGTTCCGTGCCCCAGGGAGAGGAGCTTCTAGCTTCTGGTTCCGTGCCGCAGGGCGAGGAGCTGCTGGCGTCCAAGGGGCAGGATTCGCTAGACCCCGAGGTGTGCGCCCTATTTGCATGGGCGGCGCAGGAGTTGGCGAAGCGCGGGCAAGATGTCGTTTCATTTCGAACGGCATTGATTATCGCTCCCGGCTATTCGTACCACGTGGTTAACGCGTTGATCACGAATTTTCACCAGCCCCAATCCACACTTTTACTGCTGATTGCTGCTGGGCTCGGAACCGCATGGCGCGGGATCTACGAGCATGCGTTGGCGAACGACTACCGCTTCTTGAGCTACGGCGACGCGAATTTGTACCGCTTTTAAACGCCTGCCCCGACTAGGGGTTGCAGCTTGCGGTCATGATTCGCATGCTGGTTTGGTTGCTCGTGGGGAGTGTGGCTTGGTGCGCCGACGGTCGCACAAAGGCCGCGCACGTTGCGCGGTGGGCCGACGGTCGCACAAAGGCCGCGCAGGTTGCGCGGTGGGCCGACGGTCGCACACAGGCCGCGCAGGTTGCGCGGTGGGCCGACGGTCGCACAAAGGCCGCGCACGTTGCGCGGTGGGCCGACGGTCGCACAAAGGCCGCGCACGTTGCGCGGTGGGCCGACGGTCGCGCGCACGTTGCGCGGTGGGTGCAGGTCTTAGGGTTCGGTGGTCAAGAAGGGGGCGAGGCAATCCACTGGAGTAGGTCTTCAGGAGGAAGATCCTATTCGTTCGATGAACCCCGCACAGAAGATTCGCTGCTGTTTGTGTGGTGGAATCTTCACAATTTGTTTGACACGGTGGCGAATTCGGGGCCAAGGGACCGTGATTTCTTGCCCGACGGACCGTACCGGTGGGATTCGAAGCGGTACTTCGCGAAGTTGTACGCGGTGGGCCGCGGCCTCGCCGCGGCCGCTGGCGGCCGCATCCCCGACGCGATTGGCGTGTGCGAGGTAGAAAACGCCGACGTGCTCGACGACCTTGAGCGAAGGTGGCCGCCCGCATGGCGCCTATGGCGCCTGCACCGCGACAGCCCTGACGGACGCGGAATCGACGTCGCCGTCTGGTACAACCCTGAGCGCCTGCGCGTGGACAGCGTCGCATGGATCCACCCGGGGCAAGACTACCCCACCCGCGAAGCCCTCTGGGTGCGCTGGAAGCTCCCCGACGGAACAAGCTTCACCTGGCTCTGGCTCCACCTACCCTCGCAGCGGGCCCCATCGCCAAAGGCGCGCGCGGATGCGCTCGCAGACATCTTCGCCCAGGTATCGACTCCCATTGATGGCTTGACTGGCGACCTCAATGAAGGATTGGACGGTCCCCTGGCGGAATGGCTCCACGCCAAAAAATTCCGCCCCAAGTACCCCACAAATTTGCCCGGAAGCTTTGCCTACCGCGGACGACTCGAAGCACTGGACGGCGTATGGACCGGACCCTCAGCACGGTGGCGCGTTCAGAGCACGGCAATTCCGTACGGACTGAAGCACACAAAAAACGGCTACCAAATCCGAGGAAGCTATGAAGGCCTCAGGTACCGCGGTGGCGCATCGGACCACCTTCCCATGAGACTAGTGGTGGTTCGCAACTAAAAAGCACGTATTTTAGCGCAACGTTGGGAATAAACCCATGACTTTTATGAAACAACTCGCCTACCTCAGCCTCGCTGCAGTCGCCTTGGCCTCGTGCCGCAAGCCTGAACCCGAACCCATTCCCGAGGTCTACATTACGGATTCACTTACGGTGAACCCTGACCAAAAGGTTCTTGTCATCGAAACCACCGGAACGTGGTGCCAGTACTGCCCCAACGGTGCAGAGTTAATGCTGATTGCGCAAAACACCTATTTTGACTCCGTTTCAGGCGAATCCATGATTATTCCGTTTGCTTCGCATACCGGAGACCCCTTTGAAACGAGCGTTCAAACTGCGATCAACACTGCGTTCCCGACCACGGGCGTACCCAACTTCTACGTTCAAAATTCCGATGCCGGCCAAGACATCCTTGGTCCTATTGCCGGAGCCCTTTTGAACGAGCCCAAAGTCGGCGTAACTCATGCCTGGCAGTACAAC
>JBDLUG010000028.1:0-12632 GCA_039805405.1 Bacteroidota bacterium | reverse complement strand
CAATGCCCAAGCGGTGGGCCCACGAAGCGATTTCTTTGGGGCTACCAAGGTGAGGTAGTCCACAGCACAGCGTGTCGCCGGATTTTCCGTGTACCGACATCCATCCGGCGAGTACTTCGCCCGAAGAGTTGGCGTGCCGGCGAATGTCGTCTTGGTGCGATTCCAAAAGCTCACGGTCCCCGATTAAAAGGGTCGGAAAGTGCAGGTTGCCCTGACTAATGCGCCAGCGAATGTGGCTTCCGAGGGCGAGGCGAATCAGGGCGCTTACGCCGAGCAAGGTTCCGCCAAAGCGCTTGATCGTGCCCCAGTACGCCGTGTAGCTTTTGACGTAGTCGTCGAGTAAAAAGAGCAGAAAGAAGGCGAGGACAAAAAAGAACCAGGTCTGGACCAGGCGACTTAATTCAGTGAGGCGCGACTTGCGGAGCAAACTCTGGTAGAGCCCCACGACGGCCAACGTAGCGACCCAAAGCACCGCGGTAATCGATAAGCCCCATGGATAAAAATCGTCCCACGCTAAGGACTCAATGCCAAAACGGGCAGGTTCGACCACCTCCTTGCGGTAGCTGTACAACCACGTGTAGGCAAGTCCCGCAGAGGCCACGTCGCCCGCGAGGTAGGCCAAGGTGTAGCGGCGCTCGGTCGCCCGAAGAGCTGAACCTCTTGGGCTCAACGGTACACGAGTTTGAGGTTGTCAATCCACAAGGTGTCGGCCACTTCGCGGTTCGTGCGCACCGCGCCCAAAAACAGATTGTAGTTCACGGCTCCGGGGAATCCCGAAACCTCGGTCACCAAGTTGATGTAGGCCTTGGACCACACGCGCTTGTCGCGAAACGTCACAGTGGTTTGCTGCGTGCTGGTTCCGTTCTCGTTGGCTACGACCCCAATGTTAAAGGGCATGGTGGACTTGTAGTTGATCTCGAGGTACACGCTTTGGCCGGACTTCGGAAGCACGTAGGCCTGCTGGGTAATGGCCTCAAAAATGTTTTGGCCTGGACGCAGTACGACCATTCCACTTGCGTTGTGGATTTCACCTGCGGGGGCAGGGAATCGTTCGGATTGGGTTCGGTTCCACACGGTGTCGCTGCGCGGCGTGGGAGCAAACTGAATCCCCGCCGACTCAAAATCTTCTACGTTAACGATTTGCGCCCAGCTTTCGTATGCCAGTACTGCGGCACCGCCCGGGGGCCATTTGACGGTTTGGCCGTAGGCGGAATTCAGGTTCCGCGTGTACGGACCGTAGAATTCATACTGGGCTTGAAAGCTGCTGATGCCGTTTACTTCGACACCGGGGTAAAGGCGCACGGTAGCGTTCGGGTCAGACACCGGAAGCGGAATGCGCGCGGGTAGGGGGTAGACCCCCAAGTAGGTCCCCTCGGATTCCACCCATACGGATCGTACGTGGGCACTTGAGGTTCCGCGGCTCGGGTCAGGCGCCAACGTCAAGCTGTCCACTTCTAAGTAGACAACTGGCTTTGCCTCATTGCGGTCGCAGCTGGAACTCACCAGGGCCACTAGCCCGGCAAGGATGTGGAAAAGTCTTTGAATCCGTCGCATTCGGTGCAAAGGTACGGTTGTACTTTCGGCCTATGACTCCTGATTTGCCCCGCCACCAAGGCCAGCGACAGCAACTGCTCGCGCTGCTTCGAGGCAAAGGCATTAAGAATGAGCGCGTTCTCGAGGCCATGGGGCGAATTCCACGCCACGCCTTTCTCGAAAGTTCGTTTGAAGAGTTTGCCTACCAAGACATTGCCTTTCCGATTGCCGCGGGCCAAACGATTTCGCAGCCCTACACCGTGGCATTCCAGTCCGACGCGTTGGGCCTGCCCGAAGGCGCAAAAGTTCTGGAAATCGGAACCGGTTCTGGCTACCAAGCCGCCGTGCTCGAGGAGATGGGCTACCGCGTGTATACGATTGAGCGCCAGAAGGCGCTTTTTGACTTCAGTAAGCGCCTGCTCGACGAAATGGGCTACCGCCGAATCCAGCAAAAATTTGGCGACGGCTACAAGGGTCTGCCATCGTTTGCTCCGTTTGACGGAATCTTGATTACTGCCGCCGCTCCAGAACTGCCTCAGGACCTCTTGGCGCAGCTTGCCCCAGAGGGCGTTTTGGTGGTTCCGGTGGGCGAAGTCGAAGCAGAACAGCGCATGCTTCGAGTACGTCGTGGACCAGATATGGGTTGGGTCCACGAGGATCTCGGCAGCTTTCGCTTCGTGCCGATGCTCAAGGACGTAGCGACGCAGCGTTAAGGTGCACCGTATTGTACGTGCCTCAATTGCCTTTGTCGCCGTGTTGGCGTTTCTGTTAGGTTTAGCGTGCGTTCTGCTACCAAGATCGTATGATGTTCCCGCATTCACGCTTCGAAGGGGGACAAGCTTTTGGGAGCTGCCGACCGGGTCTCGGATTGGCTATCTGAGGATTGAAAGCGCTTCGGAATTTAAAAAATCGCCCGTTGTCTACGTACACGGCGGGCCCGGTGGTGCGGTTCGCGACGCCCAGATCGCGGCACTTGAACCCTTGACCATGATTGGGCACGACCTGTACTTCTACGATCAAATTGGCAGCGGCCAGTCGGAGCGTCTTGAGGATGTGACGGACTATTCAGTTGCCCGTCACTGCGCTGACTTGCATGCAGTACTTGAGCAAATCAATTCGCCCAAAGTCATCCTGATTGGCCATTCGTGGGGCGCAATGCTGGTTGCGAACTACCTGCAAAACTACCCATCTGACCGAATTGAAATGGTTGTTTTTGAAGTTCCGGGTCCGATTCTACCCATTGATTATTCGCTCAAAGATCGCCGTCCTGACCCGAGGCTTGGACTTACTTCTCCGTCTACCACAAATCGGGAAGCAACGGAACGCACAGATAACTGGAGGGCCCGTTGGGTGAGGGCTGGCGCATACCGTTTGGGACTGAAGCTGGGTTCCGATCGCGAAATGGACCGATTCATGGCATACTGGGATCGCGAACTGAGCCGTTCCACGATGTGCTATTCCAACACAGAACTGCCCGTTCATGCGGGATCCGGCTACTTTGCGCACATTATGACGGTTCAGAGTTTCAAGGATGTCCCAGACCGGCGTGCGGTCATGGCTCAATTACAAATTCCCGTGCTCGTCCTAAAGGCCCAGTGCGACAACCAGCCTTGGGGCTATGCGGCTGAGTACCTCGAGTTATTTATGCATTCAGAGCTTGGTGTGGTCATGCATTCTGGTCACGATATGGCGACCGAACAGCCGAAAGACTACCTTGAGTTCATTGCGAACTTCATCACAAAAACGACCAAAGACTAGGCTTGGAGCTCGTTCTTGTCGGCTCGCGGTGTGCCTGTGCTACTGGTCCCGGGCCGAATCGCGATCAATATCGCGCTCTTTGATGCTTGCCCGCTTGTCGTAGAACTTCTTGCCCTTGGCTAACGCAATATCTAATTTTGCCCAACCTCGTGAGCTGAAGTAAAGCTTTAACGGAATCAGGGTTATTCCGTTGTTTTGCAATTCTTTGCGTATCTTCTTAAGTTCGTTTTTCTTGAGCAGCAGCTTGCGCTCGCGCAAGGGGGCGTGGTTGGCGTAGGTTCCGAACTTGAATTCTGAAATATGGAGGTTTTTGATCCAGACCTCGCCGGCCTCTGAAACGTAGGCATAGGCGTCGCTCAGATTGGCCTTTCCGTCGCGCAGCGCCTTGACTTCAGTCCCGGCAAGCATAATGCCGGCCGTGAACTCTTCTTCGAGAACGTACTCGTAGCGTGCACGGCGGTTTTGTATGACGGGATTCATCCTGCAAATCTAACCCCGGCGCTACCTTTGAGGTGCCCATGATGTACACTTCGCTGATTCGTCCCCTTCTTTTTCAGCTGTCGGCTGAGCGCGCCCACAATTTGGCCCTGTCTGGCCTTAAAATCGCGTCCCAGAGCGGAATCGCCACGGCCGCCCTCCGTGCGGCCGTGGGATCGGTCCCCGACGCCCCAGTTCAGGCTATGGGACTGACCTTTCGCCACCCCCTTGGGCTGGCTGCCGGAATGGACAAGAACGCCGTCGCCCTTCGCGCCTGGGAGGCGCTCGGGTTCAGCCACCTCGAAATCGGCACGGTCACCCCGCGGCCCCAGCCGGGCAACCCGCAGCCGCGCATGTTTCGCCTGCCCGAAGACCAAGCCCTAATCAACCGCATGGGATTCAACAACGGCGGCGCCGAAGCGGCCGCCCAGCGAATCAAAGCTTCAAAGCACCGCAACCTCATCGTGGGCGGCAACATCGGCCGCAACAAATCCACGGCCAACGAGCAGGCGGTCGACGACTACTTGGCCGCCCTCAACGCGGTCTACCACCACGTGGACTACATCGCCGTCAATGTATCGTCGCCCAATACTCCGGGATTGCGGGATCTGCAGTCAGAGGCAAGCATGCGGGCACTGCTTGAGGCCGTGTCCAATGAATCCAAGCGCCTCGGGGGCAAACCGGTGGCTGTAAAAATCGACCCAGATTCGAGCAAAGAACACGTGCAGCGCACGGCGGCACTCGCAGTAGAATGCGGGCTTCACGGAATCATTGCCACAAATACTACAGTGGGCCGCTCAGGACTCCGCACGCCCCAAGCCACCATTGACGCCATAGGTGCCGGCGGACTCAGTGGCGCGCCGCTCACACGCCGCTCGACTGAAGTTGTGGAGTGGGTGCGCGAATCCGTAGGAAATTCCGCGTCAGTGATCGGAGTAGGAGGGGTGCGCACGGCTCAAGACGTGATTGACAAGCGCAATGCCGGAGCCGACCTCGTGCAAGTTTATTCGGGACTGGTCTACGAAGGACCGGCTATGGTTCGCCAACTCTCTGCCGCATGGAACGCCTGACGTGGATCGAGTGCCCGCGCGACGCAATGCAGGGCTACCCCACGGTGTTTGCCACCGAAGACAAGATTGAGTACCTGCGAAGGCTGCTCCCTGTGGGCTTTGACACCCTCGACATCGCGAGCTTCGTATCGCCCAAGGCGATTCCGCAGATGGCGGATTCCGCAAAAGTTCTGGACGCACTAGCGCCCGACAAGGGAGGCAATAAATTCTTGGTTATTGCCGCCAACGCCCAAGGTATAGAGCGCGCAACCGCCCATCCTGCGGTCGACGTGGTGGGGGTTCCGTTCTCGATTAGCGAGCAGTTTCAACGCCGCAATACGAACCGCAGCCAGATTCAAGTACTCGGTGAATGGTCGCCAGCCATTGAGCGTGCCCTCGCGGCCGGCAAGGACCTCGTGGTCTACCTGTCGATGGCCTTTGGCAATCCCTATAGCGAGCCAAATACCCTCGAACAGGTGGCCGACTGGACGCAAAAGGCCGTGGATCGCTGGAATCCGTCCGTGCTTTCAATTAGCGATACCGTCGGAAGCGCGACTCCGCAAAGCATTCGCGACGTGGTCGCCACGGTCCAGCAGGCGGCAGGTGGTACGCGCCTCGGTCTGCACCTTCACATGCCGGCGGCTGAGGCTTTGACAAACGGGTTGCTCGAGGCGGCATGGGATTCCGGAATTCGCCGATTTGATTCCGCACTGCTCGGCTTGGGCGGATGCCCCTTTGCCCAAAACCACCTGGTGGGCAATTTGCCGTCTGAAGCCTTGCTCACCTTTGCCACGGCTCGCGGAGCGTCGTTTGGCGTCAAGCCGCTCGCGCTGGAGTCGGCCCACAATGCGGCCCGCGCGTTTTTTAACTACCTTTGACTTGTTCGCGGTGCACGCGATGAGAACGTCTCAATCCGCGTGCTGAAAAGGGAATCCGGTGCAATACCGGAGCTGTACCCGCAGCTGTAAGTTCCACAACCACCGCACGCCGCAACAACCCACTGGGCAACCGGGAAGGGGGCGTGTCGGGGAACGAGCCAGAAGACCTGCCTCGAACGATAATCCGAGCGTGCCGGGAAGAGTGCGCCCTGAAGATGATGCAGCGACTGCTTCGCGGCCTTTGGGCTGCTGGCTTATGGTTTTTGGCCTCAACGGGCTATTCGGCGGATTGGACGTTCGACACGCTGCGCGTTTCGGTCAATCCAATTGGTCGAGAAACCCTGAACTATGTGCTGCCCGAAGTCCCGGTTGACGCCGGAATGTGGCGCACCCAATCCCAAGCAACTGCCCAAATTTCACCCCGAGCCCTGGGCTTAAATGCTTCGGCACTGCTCGCCGCAGGCCTCGACCTTAGGCAATCGGTACCCGGAGGCAGCGCATGGCTCGCAATTGACGGACTCCCCGCAACGCACACCTGGATCGAGTGGGAGGGAATTGCCCTTCAGGCGTCCGACCTCGGGATCATGGATGTTCGCCTGCTTCCGAGTTCCGGTCTGCAGCTGGAACGCAGTGCCGACGGCCTGCGCCTGCGGTCGTTGGCCCACGCAGAATATCGCGCTGAGGCCGCTTCGCTGGGCAATGCCGGCCTGTCGGTATGGGTTCCTGGACGCAGCGCAGATGTTGGGGTGAATCTGAGTTCCGCCCTCAACCGCTACTCCTACCGCGACTATTTGGGGCAACAGCATTTAAGGCTCGGAGCGGGGGTGCAGCGAGCCGAAGTCCGCACGGCGTGGCGCGGAAAGCAGTCCGCACTAAAGCAGGACGGCGCCGCCTACCTGGTCGTGCTACAGCAAGGGTTGCCCGAGGCCGTCACTCAAGTGCGCCGCCAAGGAGCCGTGCAGCGCGACCTGCGGGCGACGGTGGTGCAGCGGCAAACGATGCAGAGCGGGCGGATCTTTTGGCAGAGCGTGCAGTATGCCACGCTCACGTCCCAGCGCTACGACTACGACCAATTTGGCGGAATCCACGACACCAACCGCGCCCAAACGGTGGGCATCAGGATGCGGGCGCAGGCATGGGTCCTTCGGCACCTGTTCTCGTCTTCAATTGATGCGACCCGGCTCATGGCGCAGGGTCCAAACAAGGCCCCGGCGTCGGTGCTTAGAGTTCAGGCGATGCTGCGCGGAACGGGTTTGCTACCGGGCAAGCTTCGCTACCACTGGGGTTTGAGTCATTTGAGTCAGGGTTCCGAAGCGGGTCGAATGCTTCCAATGCTTCAGCTGAGCGCGGCCGAAAAAGCGATACTGCAGTGGAACGTCAAGGTTCACCGCCACCAGCGGTTTCCGACGTTGAACGACCTGTTCTGGGTTCCGGGCGGCAATCCAATGCTGCGCGCCGAACTCGGTTGGGAGGTTCGAGCACACCTCAACCGCAAATCTGCAGCGGCTGAAATCTACCACGGGGAACTCGCTGATGCCATTGTATGGATGCCCGTCGGAACCGTCTGGACCCCGCGCAACGTCGCGTCCATCTCGCGTTGGGGCGGGAGCGCCCACGTTAATTGGGTACGCGGCGCATGGTCTGGAACGCTTCGCGTGCAGGCGGTGCGCAGCGTGAACGACCTCGGGTTGCGCGTACCCTATGTAGCCCCTTGGTCCATTTCGGCGCCCCTTGCACGCCACCTCGGCTCGTGGACGCTCAAGGCAGAACCTCGGTTTCGCGCCACAACACCCACTGCGTGGTCGAATGACCGAGGCACATGGCTGCCCTCACAGGGCCAAATTGACATTCACGCACAATGGTCGGTGAAGCGTTCGATGCTCGAATTCAGCCTGTACAACGCCACGAATTCACCCGTGCTCTTGCAGCTCGGATATCCGCTTCCGGGTCGCTACTTCGGAATTTCATGGACCACACCCTTATCCACAACCCCTAAATCTTCATCCTAATGCGCAACCTAATCCCCGCCGTGCTCGGCCTGGCCACCTTAATCGCATGCGAACCCCAAACTACCCCCGGATCCTTTGAGTCGGGCCTTTTTGTACTCAACGAAGGCGCCTTTATGGGCGGAACCGCCACAATCACCCACTGGTCTACCGACGACAGCGTGACGACCGATGCCTTTGCCGTGGCAAACGGCCGCAGCTTGGGCAACTTGGGCAACGGAATCACCGCGGACGCCGACCGCCTGTACGTGGTGCTCAACGGAGCCGCCGCCGTCGAAGTCCTCGAATACCCCGGGCTCGCCTCGGTGGGCCGTGCCACCGGATTCGCCTCGCCGCGTCATGCTGTCGTGCTTGACGGAGGCGACCTTGCCGTAACCGACTGGGGTCGCAACCGTCTGTACCGCGTGAATGCGTCGTCGCTCCAGCGCATCGATTCGGTCGACCTCGCAGGGGGTCCCGAGGCGATGGTACTGCATCAGGACGAGATTTGGGTTACCCATAGCGGAGCCTACGGCACCGACAGCACGCTCACCGTGCTCGACGCAGCAACCCTTGATGTGCTCGCCACGGTTCAGGTCGGCATCAATCCCACGTCGGCTGTCAAATTAGGTTCCACGCTGTACGTGCTGTGCACGGGCTATACCGACTGGAGCGGGGGCGGGGGCGACCGCAGCGCCTCACTCGTTCGCGTCGACTTGGCCACGCGGAGCGTTACCGCAACGTTCCCTGCCGTCAACCCGAGCGATCGCCCTACAAAGCTTCAAACCGACGGCCAAGTGCTGTACTGGATTCGTGACGGATACACCGGTGACGTGCTGCGCATGAATGCGAACGATGTGGACTACCCTGCCTACGCTTGGATTTCGGGGCCTGCCTACGGATTGTGTGCGGATCCATCGACCCGCCAGCTCTATGTGCTTGACGCCAAGGACTTTCAGCAAACCGGTGAGGTGCGGCGCTACAGTGCCGGAGGACAGCTCGAGGCGACCGTGCCTGCGGGAATCGTTCCGACGGCCGCAATCCTGAAGCCGTAACGCAAAAACCCGGGCCTTGCCCGGGTTTTTATGCGTTACTCGCTACGTGCTTCTGGTTCGCTAGGTCCACGACTTCGCACGATTCGACAGCGTCAGGGAAAAAGCAACTAGTAACTAGCAACTAGTTACCTGAAAACGAGAAGCCAGTAACCGAGTTAGGCGTTAGCGGTACGCTCGACGCGCTGCAGGGCGAATCCGAGGGCATATCCCCACATTGTGGTGGCTCCAAACGAAATTCCGAGGAAGGGCAGTGCCGCGATGTAGGTGGCGGGAAGCGAAAGTCCGTTGCCCACGTACCACACGGCAAGGTTGCTCAACCCAAAAAAGATGAGGTTGCTCGCGGCGCTGTGGCCCATCCACGCAAGGCCTTCAGCTTTGGGCTTGGCGAATTGGGCATAGGCGAGCACGGCGAGGTGCGCGGCATAGATTCCGAGGCTGTCGGCAAAGCCCCAGGCAAAGCCTTCAGAATAGGCGGCGTAGACCGTGTTGTTCAGTACCAAGTCTGAGGCATAGAGCACGGCAAGCGGCAGAAGGATCTGCATCCAGGGTTTGCGAAACCAGGTTCCGCTCAACGTATTGGCAGCAAGTACGGCAGAGCCGTTGGGAATTAAGAGAAAGCGGGTAGCGGCGGCGCCGATCAAGGCGATAAGGGCGGTGAAGCGCATGCGTTTAGAGTACTCGTTTAAAAATGTAAATGACCATCAGGAGCACAAAAATACCCAAAAGATAGCGGTAGGCACCGCGGTAGTGCAATTCGTGGGTAGATCGATCAGAACGGTAGCTCCACACGAGGTAGCCGACAAATGTCAGGGCAAAAATCCCTGCAAATATCCAGTGTCCGGTTCCAATGTTGTCCATGGCGTAATTTGCTCAAAAATACAGCTAAAATGAAGGAGCCCCTTGATTCCGTTACAGAATTTCACCGCATTTATCGGGTACCGATGTCTGACGTGCCCGTGGCCATGCCGAGTCCAGAGCTCGTAGCGCTTCGCCACCGGTTGATGGCTGAAGAAAACGAGGAATACCTCGAGGCAGCGCAGGCCGGGAACCTCGTCGAGGTGGCCGATGCCCTTGGCGACAAACTTTACATTTTGTGCGGAACCATCATTACCCACGGTCTGCAGCATCTGATTGAGGATGTGTTTCGCGAGATCCACCAAAGCAACTTGAGCAAGTTGGGCCCCGACGGCCAGCCGCTGTACCGCGAGGATGGTAAGGTGATGAAGGGTCCGAACTACTTTCGGCCAGATATCGCGTCGGTCCTCGAGGGGCGCTCGCCCCAGCGGTCGGCGTAGCCGGGCAGAAAGCTGGGTTCTGATTCGTTGACGGCGCTTCCGCTGGGGTTGGGGTAGAACCGCACCTCGTCGACGCCACCTTCAGGTTTGAACCACAGTTCGATGCGGGCGGACTTCATGCGGCTCGCCGGACCATCTTTGGGGTAAAAAAGGGCTTGTGCGTTGGTTTCAAGATCCATGCGCTGCATGCGGCGGTTGCGAATCCGCGCCCTTAATGCCTCAGCGGCCATTTGGTTGCAGCGTCCAGAACTGTCTGCGACCTCACCGAGGTGTACGCCTTCGTAGGCCCACATGCTGTCACCTGGCCCGCGTTGGTCAAGAAAGAACTGCTTGGCGAGAATTTGGTAGTCCTGACTCCACACCACGGGATTTCCCTCGAGAACGTAAGCCGAATCGGCGCGGTGCCCACGCCAGCGATCAGCCCGACCGCTCCACGAGGGCATGGCTACCGAAGCGTTTCCGCGGGCATTGATGCTGTCTTTGGTCGTTTCGAGGTAGTCGGCGGTGACTTCGGTGCTGTCTTTTTCCCAATCTGCCAGATTCGCTGATCCGATCCAAAGTGTTCGTTCCGTTTCGGGTTCGCGGCGAAAGCGTTCTGAAGCAAACCTTCGCGTTACGCCCCATCCTTGAACCCCGCCTGATAAATTCACAGTTTGCGCTCCACTCAAGGCAAACTGTCCGTGGCCAAATACTACAGAATCCGTCTCAAACGTTCCTGACCCGCCCTTTGGAAGTGTGGCGCTTCGAGAAGTCGCACTGTAGTCCATCTGTTCGCCAAACAACTTTTGGTCGGATCCGACCCAGCGGACGTCACCTATAAACCGGTAGCTATCGCCTTCAAACGAACCGCGCCTGCACGTCAGGTTGCCGTCCTTGGTCTGTACCTCAGCGGGTTGGCTAAACGAGCCTTTTTTGCCTTTGGTACTGTAGCGCAGACTTGACGTGCGCAGGCTTTGGTCGCCGTCGGTTACGGTTACTCCGCCCGAAAAGTAGCTTTCGCCATTTAAGTATTCGAGGGTACGCGACCGAACTACCATTCCGTCCCGCCCGCTGAAGCGCACGTTGGAGTAGGCAAAAAAGCGGTTTTCGTTGCGAAACCAGTCCGCGCTGTCGCACGTAAACACCCCTTCGGCACCTGATAGCTGCACGTCTCCGCGAAGCTTAGTGACATTGCGACCGCCGAACTGCTCGACGGTCATTTTACGGACCTTCTTCAGCTGAAGGGACTGGCCTGCCGCGGCACAGCCTGCGGCAATAAAAAGTACACTGAGGATCCGACTCAGCGGCGCCATAGCGTTTGTTCGCGGTCGGGTCCTACGGACACCAGTACCACCGGAACCCCTGTGTAGTCCTCAATAAAGCGCACATAGGACTCCAATGTCGCAGGAAGGTCTTTGGTCTGGCGCACCCCTGTGAGGTCCTCACTCCAGCCGGGAAGGCTTTGGTACACGGGCTCCAGCAAGTTTGAATCGAGTCGGTAGGGAAGGTGCGCCACCTCTTCACCGCGGTAGCGGTAGGCGGTACAGACATCCAAAAATTCGAGGCCGCTCAGCACGTCGGCCTTCATCATCATCAATTGGGTGACGCCGTTGACCTCCACCGCATACTTCAGTGCGACCAAATCGAGCCAACCGGTGCGGCGGGGACGGCCAGTTGTCGACCCAAACTCGTGGCCCTTTTGGCGGATTTCTTCGCCCAAGTCGTTGTCGAGCTCGGTGGGAAAGGGGCCGCTACCCACTCGGGTGCAGTAGGCCTTAAAGATTCCGATGACTTCTCCGATGCGGTTCGGAGCAAGTCCCAGCCCTGTACACGCCCCTGCGGCAGTGGTGGTCGATGAGGTTACAAATGGGTAGGTTCCGAAGTCCACGTCGAGCATAGTGCCCTGCGCGCCCTCGGCGAGGATGCGCTTGCCCGCCCGGTAGGCCTCCTGGATCAAAATGTCGGTGTCGGCCAACGGAAGCTGCTTGAGGCGGTCCATTGCCGCGTGCCATTCAGTCTCGGCGGCAGCGAGGTCAAAGGCGTGTTCGGCTCCGTCCATCATGTGCAAGTGCTTCGCTTTCAGTGCATCGTAGCGCTCCATGAAGTCGGGGAGCTCGACGTCGCCCAAGCGAAGTCCGTTGCGGCCGGTCTTGTCCATGTAGGTCGGTCCAATGCCCTTAAGCGTCGAGCCGATCTTGTTCTTGCCTTTGGCTGCTTCAGAGGCGGCGTCAAGCAAGCGGTGCGTGGGTAGGATAAGGTGCGCCTTACGCGAGATGCGCAGGCAGTCGGCACACTTCACTCCAAAGGGAGCCAGCTTGTCAATTTCGCGCATGAAAATCACGGGGTCGATGACGACGCCGTTGCCCACAATGTTGATGGCTTTGGGGTGAAAAATTCCGCTCGGAATCGTGTGAAGAACATGCTTAATTCCCTCGAATTCAAGGGTGTGTCCGGCGTTTGGGCCGCCCTGAAAGCGTGCCACCACGTCGTAGTCCCGTGTGAGGACGTCCACAATTTTACCTTTTCCTTCGTCGCCCCATTGCAGGCCGAGGAGTATGTCAGCACCCTTCATTGTTCAGTTTTGGATTTAGCGTAGATGTACAGTTGGTGGCCCGTCACTTCG
>JBDLUG010000027.1:0-12668 GCA_039805405.1 Bacteroidota bacterium | reverse complement strand
ACGGTGCTGTACGCGAAGTACGCCGGTTCCGAAATTAAGTACGAAGGCACGGACTACCTCATCATGCGTGAGTCCGACATTTTAGCAATTATCTAATCCGAAGAAACCATGAGTGCAAAAGATATCAAGTTTGATGTAGCCGCCCGCGACGGAATGCGCGCTGGCGTCGACGCCCTGGCCAATGCGGTAAAGGTTACCCTCGGCCCCAAAGGTCGCAACGTAATCATTGAAAAGTCGTTCGGCGCTCCGCACGTGACTAAGGACGGCGTGACCGTTGCCAAAGAGATTACGCTCGAAGACAAAATTCAAAACCTCGGCGCCCAGATGGTGAAAGAGGTGGCGAGCAAGACCGCCGACATCGCCGGCGACGGAACCACCACAGCTACCGTGCTTGCCCAAGCAATTGTGAGCCAAGGTCACAAGAACGTGGCTGCGGGTGCAAATCCGATGGACCTCAAGCGCGGAATCGACAAAGCTGTTGCCGTTGTTGTTGAAAACCTGCGCAGCCAGTCGCAAGAAGTAGGTGACAACAACCAAAAAGTGGAGCAAGTAGCCACGATTTCGGCCAATAACGACCCCGCCATTGGTGCCCTGATCGCTGAGGCCATGGCCAAGGTTAAAAAAGAAGGTGTGATTACCGTCGAGGAGGCCAAGGGAACCGAAACCTACGTCGACGTAGTTGAGGGAATGCAGTTTGACCGCGGATACCTTTCGGCCTACTTCGTAACCAATACCGAGAAGATGGTGGCTGACCTTGAGCGTCCGTTCATCTTGATCTACGACAAGAAGATCAGCAGCATGAAGGAGCTACTTCCTGTTCTCGAGCCCGTAGCCCAGACCGGCAAGCCTTTGCTCATCATCGCTGAAGACGTGGACGGCGAAGCCCTCGGAACCCTTGTGGTCAACAAAATCCGCGGCGCGCTGAAAATTGCAGCGGTTAAGGCCCCTGGATTCGGCGACCGCCGCAAGGCCATGCTCGAAGACATCGCGATCCTGACCGGCGGAACCGTCATCAGCGAAGAGCGCGGCTTCAAGCTGGAGAACGCCACCATGGACATGCTCGGAACCGCCGAAAAGGTGTCCATCGACAAGGACAATACGACGATTGTGAATGGAGCAGGTAGCGCCGAAGACATTCAAGCGCGCGTGCACCAAATCAAGGCCCAAATCGAGACCACTACCAGCGACTACGACCGCGAGAAGCTTCAGGAGCGCCTTGCGAAGTTGGCCGGCGGCGTGGCTGTGCTCTACGTGGGTGCTGTCTCTGAGGTTGAGATGAAAGAGAAGAAGGACCGTGTTGACGACGCACTCGCGGCGACGCGCGCGGCCATTGAAGAGGGTATTGTTCCGGGCGGAGGCGTCGCGCTGGTGCGCGCCACCGAGGCGCTGGCCAACCTTGAAGGCATCAATTTCGACGAGACCACAGGTATCAAGATCATTGCACGTGCGATCGAAGAGCCCCTTCGCGTCATCGTAGGTAACGCCGGCCTCGAAGGTTCGGTCATCGTTGCCAAGGTGAAA
Source organism: Bacteroidota bacterium (assembly GCA_039805405.1). Classification (GTDB taxonomy): domain Bacteria; phylum Bacteroidota; class Bacteroidia; order Flavobacteriales; family Schleiferiaceae; genus TMED14. Next base: position 11,147 of record JBDLUG010000027.1, on the reverse strand, counting down.
GAGGGCAAGGGCGACTTCGGATTCAATGCGAAGACCGAGGAGTACTGCTCGATGTACGAAGCCGGAATCATCGATCCCACCAAGGTGACCCGTGTGGCCCTAGAGAACGCAGCTTCGGTTGCTTCTCTTCTGCTCACGACCGAGGCGACGATCGTGGAGCTTCCCAAGAAAGAGGCTGCGATGCCTCCTATGGGCGGCGGAATGGACGGCATGATGTAATCAGCCGCTCGTACTGAGTTAAGAGAGGCCGCTCTGGGTGAACCTGGAGCGGCTTCTTAGCTTTTGGCTCGTTGGCTCGTTGGCAAGGTTGGCTCGTTGGCGAGGCTGGCAAGGTTGGCTCGTTGGTTGCCGATTTCTTTGTGGTGGGCGGATTTTCTGCGGAATCGCGCCGTAATTTCGCGCTCCACTCGTCCAAGTGGTGAAATAGGTAGACACGAGGGACTTAAAATCCCTTGGCCAGTGATGGCCGTGCGGGTTCGATTCCCGCCTTGGGCACTTCGTTCTTCTGATTTACAGCATTTTAACCTTGGTTCGTATCGCGAGCCCGGTTACATTTTTATGAACTTTTGTTCAGTGTATCCTGAATTCATGAGTATTCCGAAAAAGTAGATGCCTTTGGCTAGCTCACTTATGTCAATTGGCTCGCCTGAAATGCCATTAAGAATAACACGGCCGTAGAGGTCTTTAATCTGCCAAGATTGAACACCGAAAGGTGGAATATTTAGGTAGCCGGTCGTCGGATTGGGATAGATGCTTGGGATATCATCTTCATTCAGTCCAATTACGTCATTAATTTCTAAGTTCGCGGAATCGCTAACTGCCGTTGCGCATGTAGTGATGACACATCGATACCCATAGTTCTGCATGGATGCCGTCAAACCTGATAGTATTAAGGAATCCGAGGTAGCCCCGAGGTAAATTCCGCCGGAGGTTATATTTTGCCATGAAATTCCGTTGTGCTCTTGCCACTGGTACTGAGCTGTGGCATTAGAGGACTGACATTTAAAATTTGCCCAAGCAACACTAAAGCTCGCAGTGAAGTCACTGGGCTGTTGAATTATACTGTCCAAACAAGGTGATACTTGCAGCAGTGCAAAATTCGTGGTGTCTACCTGGCATCCGTTGATGATGCAGCGAAACGCGTAATTGTTTAAAGCCGTAGTAATGCCCGTGATGGTTAAAGAGTCGGTTGTGGTTCCTTGGTACACTCCGAAGTTGCTTAAATTGACCCATCCCACACCGGAATTTTGCTGCCATTGATACGTAGCGTTCGGATTTGATGAGGAGCACGTGAAACTTACTTGAGTTTGATTTGGCGTAGAGATTACATTGATTGGATGCCGGGTAATGCTGTCAACGCATGGAAAGACCATATCGAATATCTCCACTGGCGTTAGACTGCGATTCCAAAGGCCAATGTCATCTAGTTTGCCTTTGTATTTTGACCGACTAACCGTTGGGCTTGAAAAGGCGGACCCAAATCCAGAACCCGAATAGTCCCCAAGTGTATTGTTGTCGTAGCCAAATGACATGTACACATTGTTCGAAGCAGCTTGACCTGTAGCAACGGGTAAGCCATCGAGGTAAAGCGTAGGTTGCTTGTTTATGTACACAACAACCACAGAGTGCCAGCCACTTAAAGTAACAGGGTAGCTTAAGGCACAACGTAAGTAGTTGTGGGAATGCTCAAAAACAGTTATTCCGTTTGTGCCCACATATATTCCTGCTCCAGAAGCATTTGAAGTGCTAAATACTGCCCCATGTGTGGGGTGAAATGCTGCGCCTTTGCCGATGCTAATTCGGTTCGTGTAGGCGCCAACTGAGTGCATAATTATCGTATCCTGAGGAAGGGACCAAAGAGACATAGTGAAATTATTGCTCACCGTAGCAGTCGTGAATGAAGTGCGTATCCATGAACTCCCGTTAAAATGGTACGCACTATTAGCGCTGCCATGCCGATCCACGGTAAGTGTTGCTCCGGACGCTGTTCCATGGTTAAGAAATCCACTTTCGTCATTTGCGTTAGAATCGAATGGCCACCATCCAAGCAGCCCCTGCGTGGGCAAGTAGGGTGGTAACGTTTGCCCCCAGGAGGTCGTTGCAGCAATTAGAAGAAGAATGTAAATTTTTTTCATAGAGTTTACTAGTACTTTTCAAAGGTAATGTATATCAGATTAGTTCTTTAAAAGTCACCAACTTAGGCTTAATTTTGGGGCATGCGGTTCATCCGGTGCCCCTTTTTTTATGTCCTGATTTTGGTAGCGTTGCCCGCATTGGGGCAGGACCAATTAACGCATTTCGCCGAACGCCAGCCTGACACCACCTGGCGTCCCGAAGTGCTTGCCTACGTTCGGAACACGGAGTTTTTTCATCCGGCTGAAGAGGGTCGGACGAGGTTTGGCGCCCTTGCGGGCATGCGCCGACGCTACGATTTGGCGGCGGGTCAAAGCGCGGAGCTCGGGGGATTTGTGCACCAGGAATTTGGCGCGCTGCCCCGCTTTATTCCGTGGGTTCGTCTTGAATACCAACGCGGCGAAGCAGCAATGGCATTTGGCAGCATTCGCGACCGAAGCCACGGGCTTCCGCGTCAGCTTGTCAATCCGGAATTGCGCTACGCGATTCCGGTGGTGTACGGCTTGGAGGGTTCCGCCGCAAAAAATAGTTGGGGAATGCACTATTGGGTGGAATGGCTGACGGCCATTGACTACGGGAGCCCGTTTAAGGAGCGCATTCACGGTGGGGTGACCGGCGGATTTGCGTCGGATCTTGTCGAGGTCAAGGGGGTTGTTCAGTACCACCACGTGGGTGGGCAGATTGATGCTTCGCCCGATTCGGATGGCAACCGCTTGAATTACGGCGCATTGGCGCGGGTCTCGTCAGGTGCGGTAACGCTGCGGGCGGCGCTGCTATACTATGCGGATCCGCTGGCAGCGTTCAGCCCGGAATCCTCGGGCCGCGGCACTTCCGTGGAGGGCGTGGTTCGCGTTTCGAAGCGGCTCGCGGCGGAAGCGAGCTACTGGGACGGGCACAATTTTCAGGCTCCGCTGGGGCAGGGCCTTTTTCAGAGTCGGAACCCCGAAGCGCTGCTTGGTTGGCATGCAGAACACCGCCAAATGCTCGGGTTCGGAGTGGCCTGGGAAGGATCAAGTTCGCTCCGCCTAAGAGGGTGGTACGACCTGGACGACCGCCGCGTGCAGCCCTCGGTTACCTGGGTTCGTTACCTGGTGCTGGATCCGGTTTCGGGGACCAGGCATAGAAAAGGCCAAGCCCCGCAATAAGGTGGTTTCCGGCGGCGCGCAGTCGCCAGTGCGGGTTGATTTGGTAGTCGACGGTCAGGTTGGCGCCGGCAAAAACGCCTCCGTCGGGTCCGTCGACTGCGAGCAGCGCAGAATTTTGCAGGCTGTGGACGAGGTGGTAGCCAGATAGGCCTCCGGCCTGTAGTCCAAACCGCCACCGGTCGTTGGGGCAGAAGCTGGCTTCGGCTCCAAGCATAAATGAGAGCTGATGCCACGAGTTCCACATTGCCGATTGAACGAGAAAGAACTGCCACTTCGCATCGGGTTGGGAGCCCAAGCGCACGCGCGTTGTGAACATCGGGTGGTTATGGTTAAATCGGTAGGCCCACGCGGTATCGCGAAAGGTGAAGGCGTACTGGCTCTGGCCAGGTAGGGTGCTGGGGTCGCGCCAGGTTCCGGGAACCTGAATCCAGTCGCGGCGGGTCACTACGTCGTCCGCGTGCCAGGTGCGCAAGTAGCCGAGTTCAAATTCGAAGCGTGGTGTTTGGGCCGAAAGTTGCAGCGTTCCGAGGGTGAGCGCAGCAAAAATTGCGGGTAAAAACGATTTCATAAGTGAAATCTACGGGGATTTTGAAGATTTTTTATTAAGTGTACGCAGTACGCTTACTACTTTTAGGCTATGAGAAAACTACTCTTAGGTTGGGCTCTGTGCGCTGCGACCGCAGGTTCCGCACAAGTACTGAGCGTGACGCCGGCTTTTCCGACTCAAAATGATACCGTGACAATTGTGTACAATGCGGCCCAAGGCAATGGGGCATTGGTCGGAACCACTCCTGTCTATGCCCACGCCGGGTTGATTACGTCGGCCTCGACGTCGCCCACCAACTGGCAGTTTGTGCAGGGAACCTGGGGGCAGCCCACCGCAAAGGTCCTCATGACCGATTTGGGAGGCAACCAGCATCGAATTAAGTACCATATTCCGTCGTTTTATGGGTTTCCGACAGGGACTCAGGTGCAGGAGTTGGCTTTTGTGTTTCGAAACGCCGCCGGAACCGTGGTTGGGCGCAGCGCCGACGGTTCAGACATCTACTATCCGATTTATCCATCGAATGCAGGGCTTCTTGCGGCATTTTTTGCGCCCACGGGACCTCAGATTGCGCACCCTGGCGATACCATTGCGATCTCAGCTGCCGCAAACCAAAGCGCAACCCTTAAGATTTATGACAATGGCGTACTCAAGACCACGGTACTGAACGCAACTTCGCTGAACTACGACCTGCTGGTCGCACAATCCGGCCAGCATACCGTCGTACTTGAAGCTACTTCGGGCACATTGACGGCCTACGATACGCTGCGCTACATCAGCAATCCGAATCCGACGGTGGCGGCGGTTCCGCAGGGCTGGTTGGATGGTGCGAATTATGTGAATGACAGCACGGTAGGTCTCGTCTTGCGCGCTCCAAACAAAGAGTTTGTCTATGTGCTTGGCGATTTCAACCAGTTTTTGCCAGACACGAACTACTTCATGAATGCCAGTCCCGACGGGGAGCGTTTTTGGCTCGAAGTCAAGGTTTTGCCAGGGCAAACCTACGCGTACCAGTACTGGATTGACGGGGCCATCAAGATCGCTGATCCGTTCGCTGAACTCATTCTCGATCCCGGGGCCGATGCGGGGATTCCGGCTGGAACCTGGCCTGGCCTGCATCCCTACCCAACGGGGCAGACGACGGGTTTTTGTGCGCTGCTTCGCCCAGGCAAGGCCGAATACACGTGGAAAAACAGCAGTTTTACACCTCCCGGCAAGGCAGACCTGATCATCTATGAGTTGCTGGTGCGCGACTTTATTGCGGCGAGGAACTACCAGGCGCTCATCGACACGCTGGGTTACTTGCAGCGCCTCGGAATCAATGCCATCGAACTCATGCCCAACAACGAGTTTGAGAACAACGAGAGCTGGGGCTACAATCCGAGCTTTCACATGGCGTTGGACAAGTACTACGGCACTCCCGAGAAGTTCAAAGAGTTTGTGGATTCGTGCCACAGCAAGGGGATCGCAGTGATTGCCGATATGGTGTTCAACCACGCCTTTGGCCAGAGCCCGCTGCTGGCGATGTACTGGGATTCTGCCAACAACCGTCCCGCGGCCAACAATCCATGGTTTAATGCGGTATGCCCGCACCCGCCGTACTGCTGGGGCTACGACTTCAACCACGAGGTTCAGGCGACGAAGGATTTTGTGGATCGCGTGACCACGTTCTGGCTTCAAGAGTACCGCATCGACGGAATTCGCTTTGACTACACCAAGGGCTTTTTGAACGGAAATACTGGGAATTCCGCCCTGCGCCAAGGCCTGCTCAAGCGAATGGCAGACACGATTTGGGCCGTGAACCCCAATGCCCACTTGATTTTAGAGCATTGGGCAGACAATTCTGAGGAGAAGCCGCTGTCAGACTACGGTTTTATGCTTTGGGGCAACCAGACCTACAATTTTCACCAAGCAGGCGCAGGCAACAGCCAGAGCAATTTTACGTGGGCCTACCACGGCGCGCGAGGGTGGTCCCAACCGGGCTTGGTCTCGTACCCCGAAAGCCACGACGAAGAGCGTTTGATGTTTGAGGTCAATACCTACGGTAACCTGTCGAATCCCAACCACAATCCGCGGTCCTTGGCCACCGGATTAGGTCGGGCCGAAGCGGTGAATTTGTTCGCGTACTTGATTCCGGGTCCGCGCATGATTTGGATGTTTGGCGAGCTCGGCTACGACGTGTCGATTAACAACCCCTGCCGCGTCTGCAACAAACCGATTCTTTGGAACTACTACCAGGTCCCGGAGCGCCGTCGGTTGTACGACGTCACGTCCGCTATTTTTAACGTTCGCCAGGCGCATCCGGCGACGTTCCGCGACGGCAACTTTAGCCACAGCCTTTCGGGAAACGTCAAGCGAATGATCTTTGACAGTCCAGGAATGGACGCGGTCGTTCTCGGAAACTTTGCGGTGACGACCCAGAGTGTGATCCCTGCCTTCACCAAAGTCGGAACCTGGTACGAGTACTTTACGGGCGATTCTATTGTGGTTACCAACCCGACGGCTTCGCTGTCGCTGGCTCCGGGTGGGTATCGTCTGTACACCAGCGAGAAGCTCGCGAAGCCACAGATTACGCTTTCGGCCCCAGAACTGGAACCGGCTGTGTCTCGGGTGTTCCCCAATCCGGCAGTGGACGGATTTTGGCTGGATCGCCCTGCAGCAAAGGGTCAGGTTGAGCTCGTGGATTCCCAGGGTCGAGTCCTGCGCCGTTGGATGCGCTCAGGGTCAGACCTTGAGCACTTTGACCTCGGCGGATTGCCTGCGGGATGGTACGTGCTCAACGTGCAGGACGAGCTCGGTAGCGAGCGCCATACCTTGCAGGTTCAGTATTAGGTCCTTATGATTCGTCATCTGCTCATCACCAGCGCGCTGTTGGCCACTCAAATTGCGTGGGCTCAGATTCCGTACCGCCTCAGCATGCGCACTGATGGGGTGACTTATGGAGCGAACGCCGCCCTCATTGGGTGGAACGCATACGCCGCGACGCAGCACCGTGGCTTCAGTGAATTCGAGCTCGCCACGTTGGGTTCGCCCCAAGCCGTGGGATGGGACCGAGTAGCGCTTAACCGATGGAATGAGGTGGCGGGACAGCGGTCAGACTACGCGCTGTTTGCCGCATTCGGAACCGCTGGCCTCACCGCCCTTGCCCATACCCAGTCAGACCGCCGCTTCGGTGATGCTGTGGTGCTGGGAAGTATGTGGTTCCAGACCAACCTCAGCACATTAATGCTGACGGACGCCGTCAAGAATTCGGTGCGCCGCAACCGACCGTTTGTCTACAATGAACGAGCGCCTTTGGATGCCCGTATGGAGGCCGACGCGCGCAAGTCTTTTTTCTCGGGCCACGCGAGCCTCACGGCCTGCAATACCTTTTTTGCCGCCAAAGTTTGGAGCGACATGCACCCTGACTCTCGCTGGACCCCGGTGGTGTGGTCGGCGGCAGCACTTGTTCCGGCCTATGTGGCCTGGCAGCGGGTTGAGGCGGGCAAGCACTACCCGTCAGACGTCGTCGTCGGAGCCGTCGTGGGGGCAGCCGTTGGCTACCTCATTCCGACGATTCACTTAGACCGCTAACCCACCGAATCTGAGCCATGTGGGGGCGAAGCCCAATCCACATCGGGCTTGTTGAGCCCGGTGAAAGGGTGATGCTGTCGGCGGGCAGTTCGAGCTTCCATCCCTTGGGCGCCGACCCCGTTACGGCATAGCGCCCCGGCGGAATGTGGTCCTTCCACTGCCTGTTTTGCGCAATGAGTACGACACGGTGTGTGCGCGATCCGTGCAGCTCCAATTCGATGTTTGGCGGTTGCCCCGCATAGGTGTAGGTAATGTCCAGCCAGCATGGCGTGGCTTCTTTGGGTTGCGGAACCACGTTGGCTTTAGGTTGGGGTGCAAACTGATGTCGGGCAAAGAGTTGCAGACTGAGTTGCTTGCTCTGCGGATTCCACACGGCGGCAAGTCCTCGGCCACGATGGACTGCGTGAATTTGGGCTACAGGTCCCCACTCTACAAAGCTCCCGCGAAACGCTCCGCGGTCAGGGAGGTGGTAGCGAAGCATCGCCTGACCGGCGGAGTACCCAAGTGTTGCCGTCCCCCAGTGGGTTTGGCTGTAGCTTACCCGTGCGAGGGCCTGAGAATGACCTCCCTGGGACACTACTTGAATCCAAAATCGGCTGGGCCCCCAACTCGTGCGGAACCCGAGCTGCTGCTGGCTGTGGTGGGCGAGGTTAGTGGTTCGCCATTCTGCAGTGCTGCGGCCTCTTCTAAGGCGTACGAGGTCGGTGGTTCCGACAGCGTTGACGCTCCGTCGCCATTCCAAGTCACCGTGGCGAATTCCAAAGCTGCGCAGCGCGGGCCCCCACTGGACGTCGACTTTGGTCGCGTTGAGCTGGTAGCCCAGTCCGTACTGGCCCTGGTAGGTTCGGACTGCGCTCAAGCCCTTCCAGTAACCGCGTGCCGTCCAACCTTGTGGAGACCATGCGGCTGCGGCATTCCAAGCAGAACCGCGAAGCATCCCTCGGTACTGCCCTGACAGTCCTAGTGTCCTGCCGGGCGACCACCATACCCCAAGATTTCGGGACTGAATCTGCCATGCCCAGCCTTGCGCTTGGGCTCCGTAGCACAGCGACCAGTGACGGTGCTGCAGGCTGAGTTGAGGCCTTCCTGAGGGTAGATTCGGGGTTTGAACCCACCACTGGGTGCCCCCTGCGACCCCTGAGGTGCCGAAACTAGGCCAGATTCCGCCCGGGAGCGAGACTAAGGCCCACCAGAGCGCGAAACTCACGGCTTTGGACTCGCAACGACATACCCGTCCACGCGCTCAAGCCAAATGCCGTCGGCATCTGCAGGAACGCTCCAAATTCGCACGTCACCTGGACGAAGTACGCCGCTTGCGAGACGGGTCGTTCCGCGCATTTGCCCGTCAAGTGGGTAGCACGAGCCCGCCCAAAAGTCCTGACCGCGGTTGTGTACGCGCACTCCGTCTGAAGTCCAGGCAACTTCGAGGTCGTCGGTGATCCGCCCTCGATAGAGGTCTACTGCATACCGGGTTGAGATTTGAAACCGAAGTTCTCCCGAAGGTGAAGCGTTGGGTGCGGCATCGGTCACCGTCGACAGGTAGATGCGTATACCTTGACTGGATGAATCGGTTTCGAGCCATTCGTACGAAACGGAATTCCGACTTTGGGGTGGCATGCGGACCTCGCTCGCAATGCGCAGCGGATGCTGAGGTCCCCAGAGGCTGTCGTTGCGCACAATCACCCTCAGACTGTCGTCGGTGGGGTTCATTAAGACAATACTCCCCACCGCGGGTTGGTCCCATGAATGAAAGTGCCCAAGGCCATTAACCACAACGACTTGGGCCGAGACGTACTGCACAATAGTCCAGAAAAGGAGGGCCCAGCGGGACGCTGGGCCTCCTGAACAGCAACGCATTAAATGTTGCTGATCGTGAACTGAAGCGAAACCATACTCGAAGTGGACGCGTCCAAGTCTTCGGTAGCGTAGTTCAGCACGTAGGTCACGGGAATGCCCTGGCCGGCTGAGGTTCCGCTGTAGGCAGAGCCCAGACCGCTCAGGAGGACCGCCGACTGCTGGTTGTTGTCCAAAGTGACTTCAAGACCTTGGCCGGTGGTTCCGGTTCCGGCGGCACTTGCAGCGAGCGAAAGGCTCACGCCAGCAGGGAAGTCACCGCCGACAACATCCACCGAAACTTGCCGCTGGTCGTCAGGAGCTGCACCTTTTACCGACGTGTACTGCAGGTACATGGTTTGGCTTGCAACTTGGTCAAATGGGGCACCGACCACTGACGGAGCAATGATGTTGAACGTCAGATCAGTCAAGCTGGCGCCTTGGGCATTGACGGCGCGAATCATCGCGGCCTCGTCGACGTTGATGGTGGCATCGACAAAGTCCGCAGATTGAGCTGAGGCAGAGAAAGCAACCAGCACTGAGCTGGCAAGAAGCAACGTACGCATAACTAGAAAGAGAATTTAGGTTAGCGCTCCCCACCGCGGGGAACGGACCAAAACTCCAACCGGTGCAGCGCACAAGTCGGTTCCAACGGTTTTGAGAGCCGTGGTTAAACGAAAGAAAGCGGGTGCTTAAAAGGGTGCCAGTTCAGGCTTGTTCTGTACGATGCCCTCAATGCGATCCATGACCTCTGGGGTCAGCAGCGCAACGGCCTCAGCGGCCTTAAGGTTTTCGTACAGCTGCTCGAGGCGGGTCGCGCCGAGCATGACGGTCGACACGTGCGGATTTTTTAGGCACCATGCGATACTCAGCTGGGCCGGAGTCACCCCCAGTTCTGCCGCTAAATCGGCGAGGTGCCCCGCAACGGCCAGCTTTTCGTCCACGATGTTGCGGTCTTTGAGCCACGAGAGCTCGTCGCGGTTCAGTCGAAAGTCGTCGCGCAGTCCGTCGCGGTACTTGTTGGTCAAAATGCCCGAGGCAAGGGGTGACCAGATCGTGGTTCCGAGGCCAATGCGGTCAAAAAGGCGCAGGAACTCGGACTCCATTTTTTCGCGGTGAAGCAGGTTGTACTGCGGCTGCTCCATCGTCGGGCCAATGAGGTGGTGCTGGTCGGCCACGCGCTGGGCGTCCATGATCTCTTCAGCGCTCCACTCTGAGGTACCCCAGTACAGGATTTTGCCCTGCATGATCAGCTGGTGCATCGTCCAGACCGTCTCTTCGATCGGAGTCTGCTTGTCGGGGCGGTGGCAGAAGTACAGGTCCAGGTAGTCGACCCGAAGGCGTTCAAGTGCTTGGTGGCAGGCCTCGACCACGTGCTTGCGGTGCAGTCCGCGCTGGGTCGGCAGCTTGCCGCCTGCGCCAAAAAACACCTTTGATGACACCGTGTAGCTGTCGCGCGACCAACCGACCTCGCTGAGGATGCGGCCCATTACGCGCTCGGACTCGCCGTGGGCGTAGACCTCTGCGTTGTCAAAAAAGTTAACTCCTGCGTCGTAGGCTGCCACGAACAGGTCTTTGGCGGTCGGGTAGGGGATTTGGTTGCCGAAGGTGATCCAGGTCCCGAACGACAGCTCGCTTAGCTGCAGTCCTGATCGGCCTAACCTGCGGTATTCCAAGACTTTAGGCTTGGTTGAAGAGCTCGAATTCGAAGCTCTCCATAATGGGGTTTGCGAGCAGCTTTTGGCACGCCAAGGTCACCTTTTCGTGCGCCTCGTCCTTGCTGGCGGCCTCCACCTCGAGGGTGATGTGCTTGCCGATGCGGACTCCGCCGATCTCAGCGAGGCCGAGCGACGGCATGCTGTGGCTCACGGCCTTGCCTTGGGGGTCCAAAAGTGCCTTGTGCGGCATCACATTGATTT
>JBDLUG010000026.1:0-12726 GCA_039805405.1 Bacteroidota bacterium | reverse complement strand
TTTTGACGTCATCGTCAACCCCGACAAAGGCGACCTCGAAATCTGGCGCAACCGCACCATCGTAGAGGACGGAGCCGTCGAGGACGACAACCTCGAAATTGCCCTTGCAGCCGCCCTCAAAATTGAGCCGGACTTTGAAGTCGGTGAAGAAGTTTCTGAAGAAATCAAGATTATTGACCTCGGACGCCGCTTCATTTTGGCCTTTCGCCAGACCCTTGTTCAGAAGGTTCAAGAGCACGACTCAGGCGAGCTTTTCAAGCGCTACAAGACCATGGAGGGTGAGATCATCAGCGGCGAAGTGCACCACGTGCGCCACCGTGAGCTCATCATTTACGACGACCAGCAGAACGAACTGATCCTGCGCCGCGAAGACATGATTCCCGAAAAGGACTTCTACCGCAAGGGCGACACCGTGCGCGCCGTGGTCAAGCTTGTCGAGGTTCGCGGAACCAAGCCATTCATCCTGCTCAGCCGCACGTCTGAAGAGTTCATGGCTAAGCTCTTTGAAGCAGAGATTCCCGAAGTACTGGACGGAATCATCACGGTCAAGAAAGTCGTTCGGATTCCGGGAGAGAAAGCGAAAGTTGCCGTGGAATCCTACGACGACCGCATCGACCCCGTCGGAGCCTGTGTGGGCATGAAAGGCTCGCGCATCCACGGTATCGTTCGCGAGCTCCGCGGAGAGAATATCGACGTAATCAACTACACGAACAACCTTCAGTTGATGATCCAGCGCGCGCTTTCGCCTGCAAAAATTACCAATATGGTACTTGATGAAGAGCGTCGCCATGCAAATGTCTACTTGCCTGCGGACCAGGTTTCACTGGCCATTGGCCGGGGCGGAACCAACATTCGCCTCGCCAGCAAGCTCAACGACTACGAAATTGACGTGTACCGCGAAGACGTAGTTCAAGAAGAAGACGTAGAACTCCTCGAGTTCAGCGACGAAATCGAAGCATGGGTTATCGACCAGCTTCGCAACGGAGGCTACGATACGGCGAAGTCCGTACTCCGCGCCGACGTTGAAGACGTAGCCCGCCGTGCCGACCTCGAAGTAGAGACGGTACAAGATGTCCGCAACATCCTTAAAAAGGAGTTTGAAGCCGAATAAGCCACGCTTTTTTGCACACTCCACCTTCATTATTTAAATAGTCCCGACCTTTGCGCCTATGAGCACCATCCGCATCAGTAAAGTACTTAGCGAGCTGAACATCGGCTTGGATACCGCCGTTGACTTTTTGGCCACCAAAAGCCAAGAGGTAGATCGCAACCGCAACGCCAAGATTGATCAAGCACAGTACGACCTGCTGACGCAGCAATTCGCCACCGACAAGACGTCCAAAGACAAGGCCGAAACGCTCATTCAGAAAAAGCGCGAAGAGAAGGAGGCCATTCAGGCCGAGCGCGAACAAAAGAAGCCCGAAGTCATTCGTGCCACTGCGACCCTTTCGGGTCCCAAGGTGGCCGGCAAGATTGACTTGTCGCCCAAGAAGCCTGCTGCGCCCGCTGTGGTTGAGGCTCCCGTGTCTGCGCCCATTCCGGCAGCTCCCGCTGCCGTGGTTGAGCCGGTAAAGGCCCCTGAAGCTCCGGCTCCGGCGCCCGTCGTGACCGCCGAGGTAGCTAAAGCACCAGAGGCTGCTGCCACAGCGACTCCCGACACAAAAGCCCCTGCTGCTGAAGCACCAAAGGCTTCCGAAGCGCCTGCGCCTGCTGCACCCGCAGCCCCCGCTGAGGCAAAGACTGCTGAGGCAGCTGCACCCGAGGCCCCTGAATCAACGCACCACGAGACTCAGTACCAAAAGCTTGACGGTCCAAAAATGACCGGTCAGGTCATTGACCTTTCACAGTTTGCCAAGAAGCCCTCTGCGGCTGGTCAGCGCAAGCGAATCAAGACCGAAGGCCTTCAAAAGCCTACTTCGGGCGGAGGTCGCACGACCACCGGCGCTGCAAGCGTCGGGGGACCCGGTCAAGGCGGCTACCAACGCGGCCCTGGAGGCCAGCGCGGCCCTGGTGGTCAGCGCGGTCCCGGCCAACGCGGCCCGCAAGGAGCAGGAGGTCCACCTCGCGAGGTCAGCCAAGAAGACATTCAGCGCAAGATCAAAGAAACCCTTGAAAAGCTCGGCGGAGGCCGCAAGTCCAAGGGTTCAAAAATCCGCCGCGACAAACGCGCAGAACGCGCTGAGGCCCGTGAAATGGCCGAAATGGAACGTCAGGAAGGCGAACGCGTACTCAAACTCACCGAGTACGTTACCCTGCTTGAAGTAGCCAACATGATGAAGGTGACTCCGACCGAAGTCATTTCTACCTGTATGTCGCTCGGAATCATGGCGTCCATGAACCAACGCCTCGACAAAGAGACGCTGACCATTGTGGCCGACGAATTTGGATACGACGTCCTGTTTGTCGACGAAGAAATGGAAGATGCTATCGGTGTCGAGGTAGAAGACGAGGCCAATTTGGTCAGTCGTCCGCCAATCGTGACCGTCATGGGCCACGTTGACCACGGTAAAACCTCACTGCTCGACTACATCCGCAAGGCCAATGTAATTGCCGGCGAAGCGGGCGGAATCACCCAGCACATCGGCGCCTACAGCGTTCAGCTTGCCGACGGACAGCACATTACATTCTTGGATACTCCGGGTCACGAAGCCTTTACGGCCATGCGTGCTCGCGGTGCCCAGGTGACCGACATCGCCATCATCGTGGTATCGGCCGACGATTCTGTGATGCCCCAAACCAAGGAAGCCATCAGCCACGCGCAAGCGGCCGGCGTTCCCATCGTCTTTGCGATCAACAAAATTGACCGCCCTGACGCCAACCCAGAGCGCATCAAAGAGCAGCTCGCCGGAATGAACCTTCTTGTCGAAGACTGGGGAGGCAAAATCCAGTCCCAAGACATTTCAGCCAAGCAAGGCCTCAACGTCGACAAGCTCCTCGAAAAGGTCCTTCTCGAAGCTGAACTCCTCAACCTGAAGGCGAACCCCAAGCGCAACGCAAAAGGCACTGTGATCGAGGCTACGCTCGATAAGGGCCGCGGTTACGTGACGACCATTCTGGTTCAAGCCGGAACGCTCCGCGTGGGCGACTTCATCTTGGTGGGCCAATACAGCGGCAAGGTGCGCGCCATGATGGACGAGCGCGGGCACAAAATTGACGAGGCAGGACCTTCGGCTCCCGTATCGATCCTCGGATTGGACGGAGCTCCGACCGCCGGCGACAACTTCGCCGTCTTTGAAGACGAACGCGAGGCCAAGCAGATTGCCCAGCGCCGTCAGCAGCTTTCTCGCGAACAGAGCGTCCGCTCTCAAAAGAACCTCACCCTCGAAGAAATCGGACGCCGATTGGCCGTCGGAGACTTCAAGGAGCTCAACATCGTCCTCAAAGGCGACGTGGACGGTTCGATCGAGGCACTCGCCGATTCGCTCCAGCGCCTCAGCACTGAAGAAATTCAGGTCAACATCATCCACAAGGCAGTGGGCGGAATCACCGATTCAGACGTCCTCCTCGCCTCAGCTTCTGGTGCCATTATCGTCGGATTCCAGGTGCGTCCTGCCGCTTCAGCGCGCAAGCTCGCCGAAAAAGAAGACATCGAAATCCGCCTCTACAGCATCATCTACGACGCGATCAACGACATCAAAGACGCAATGTCTGGCCTTCTGTCACCCGACGTCAAAGAAGAAATTACCTGCACCATCGAAGTTCGCGAGACCTTCAAAATCAGCAAGGTGGGTACCATCGCTGGCTGTATGGTCATGGACGGAGTCATCACCCGCAATACCCGCGTTCGCGTCATTCGCGACGGCGTGGTTCAGTACACGGGCGAACTCGGATCCCTCAAGCGCTTCAAAGACGATGTCCGCGAAGTCAAAAAGGGCCTCGACTGTGGTTTGAACATCAACAACTACAACGACATCAAGGTCGGCGACATCGTCGAAGGCTTCAAAGAGGTCGAGGTACAGCGCGAACTTTAGTTAGCTGAGATTAGCAAGGTTGGCTGAGATTAGCGAGGTTGGCTGAGATTAGCTGAGACTTGCTGAGATTAGCGAGTTTGGCTGAGATTAGCGAGTTTGGCTGAGATTGGCTGAGACTAGCTTAGACTAGCTGAGATTAGCGAGTTTGGCTGAGATTAGCCGAGCTTAGCTTGCTTCTTTTTCTGACCGCAGACTGCTCGTTTTATTGTTTGGGCCAACCAGCTAACCTCGCCAAAAGGCCACTAGCTAACCGCGCTAAAGGGCCAACGAGCCAATCTCAGCCAACCTCGCAAACGAGCCAACCTCGCCAAGGGGCCAACGAGCCAACCTCGCTAACGAGCCAACCTCGCTAACGAGCCAACGAGCCAACCTCGCCAACGAGCCAACCTCGCCAAGGGGCCAACCTCGCTAACGAGCCAATCTCAGCCACCCTTGCCAATGAGCCAACGAGCTAACCTCGGTTAGCTCACAAGCCAACCCACCACCTTCTTGACCCATCCTTTGTAGGGCGGGGTCAGAAGCATTGTGGGTGCCCAGCGCCCCCGGCGGTACACGCTGCGGGCATTGCTGAATTCGCGGAATCCCCAGATTCCATGTGATTTGCCGATTCCGGAATTGTTTACGCCTCCAAACGGAAGCTCGGGGTGCATGTAGTGCAGGTAGAAGTCGTTGACGACGGTTCCGCCCGCGCGCGTCTCGCGAATGATGCGGTCGGTCCAGGCCTTTGCGTGGCTCAGCACGTAGAGGACAAGCGGCTGTGGTCCAGCATTGACCCGAGCCAAAGCCTCTTCGGTAGAACCGTAGGTAAACACGGGTAAAATGGGGCCGAATATTTCGCTGCAGCTGACCTGAAGGTGCTCGGGAGCGTCCCACACCAGTGTGGGCGGAAAGTACAGTCGCTCGCGGTCCGGCGCGTCGGGCTGCCACACCTGGGCTCCGTCAGCAATGGCCTCGTCAAGCCACTCTTTGAGGCGGTCCCAGTGCCGCGGCTGAATGATGCGCACCCAGTCGGGGTTGGCAGAAGGCGCGTCCCCGTAGTGCTGGGCTACGCCCGCCTGAAACCCGTGAATAAAGTCCGCCCGCTGCGCGGCGGGAACCAGGGCATAGTCTGGAGCAATGCACACCTGACCGGCATTTAAGCCCTTCGCCCAAGCCACCCGGCGACCTGCCGCTTCGGCTCCGTAGCCCTCGTGGACGAATACGGGTGATTTTCCACCTAATTCAAGGGTAACAGAGGCCAAGTACTTCGACGCGGCGGCCATCACTTTGCTTCCGACCCCGGGAGAGCCGGTAAAAAATATGTGGTTCCAGGGCTGCTCAAGAAGAGCGACGGCTGCACTCACGTCGCCCTGAATCACGCAGACCTCGTCGGGCGGAAACACAGCCTGCACGACCGACGCAATAAATGCGGCAGATGCGGGCGCCAGTTCGCTCGGCTTCAAGCACACCGTGTTGCCCGCGCCGACCGCATACACAAGCGGAACCAGGCACAGATTCACCGGAAAGTTCCACGGTGACACAATCAAGGCGACCCCTTTGGGCTCGTGGTGGATTTCGGCCCGCCCCGGGATAAGCGTTAAGGGCAAGGGCAGGCGTTCGGTCCGCGTCCAACGTCCCAGATTGGCCAGCACATGGTCGATGGAATCTTTAACAGGGAGCAGCTCGTTCAGATCGCTGTCTACCTCGGGGCGGTTGAGGTCTGCGCGCATCGCGGCGTGGAGCTCGCTGCGGCGACGAATGAGTTCCGCGCGAAGCGCCTTAAGACGGTTGCGGCGGTGGCTCAGTGGGAGCGCAGCAATGCGGGGTGCGGCGGCCCTCAGGGCCTGAAATTCCGAGGTAAAGTTGGGCGTCATACTCCGAAGGTAACGCTAAGGGGCAGTGCTCAGTTCGCAACGATGCCGTCGCGCAGGCGAATGATGCGCTTTGCGCGCTGGGCGATGTCTTCTTCGTGGGTTACCACCACCAGGGTGTTGCCGGCCTGGTGAATGTCGTCAAACAGACGCATAATCTCTTCAGAAGTCGCGGAATCCAAGTTGCCTGTGGGCTCGTCGGCCAAGATGAGCGAGGGTTTGTTGACAAGGGCACGCGCAATGGCCACGCGCTGGCGCTGTCCACCCGAAAGCTGGTTGGGTCGGTGGTCCATTCGGTCGCCCAAGCCTACCGAACGCAGCACGTCGGCGGCGCGGTCAAGGCGTTCTTCTTTTCCGATTCCTGCGTACACAAGGGGTAGTGCGACGTTGTCCAAGGCTGTTTGGCGCGGAATCAGATTAAACGTTTGAAAAACGAATCCGATTTCCTGGTTGCGGACGGCGGCGAGCTCGGCCTCGGCCATTCGGCTGACGTCCCGCCCTGCAAGTACATAGGTTCCGGCCGTTGGCGTATCGAGGCACCCCAAAATGTTCATCAAGGTAGACTTGCCCGAGCCCGAAGGCCCCATGAGCGCAACGTAGGCACCCCGTTCAATGTCGAGGTCGATTCCCTTGAGCACGTGCACCGTTTGGGCACCGAGTTGAAAGTCGCGGGTAATGCCGCGCAAGAGGAGTACAGAATCAGTCATCGCTACCCGTTAAGGCAAGGTTGATGCCAAGGTACACCATGCGGCCAAAAATTGGCCCCCAGACGCGCGTTGCGTCAAAGTTGCTCACAAACCCGGGGTCATCGGCGCCTAAAAACTGATGGTTGTTTAAATGGTCAACGACTCCGGCGATGGGTTCAGATTGGCGCACATTGAGTGCGTTTTCAACGCCAATGTAGGCGTCACCCCACGACAGATCCCGACGGAGGTGAAGGTGAAGCAGGGCAAAGTCTGGACTGATGCTGCGAACTACGCCTCCGGGACCTGGAGGCAGGTGCATTCCCGCATAGTGCTGCCACGTGGCGTTGGCGAACCACTTTTGCTTTAACTGGTACTCGGCATGAAGCATCGCCCGACGGGGGGACACATACGGAACGGCATCCCAAACCCCATAGTACAATCCACGTACATCTTGAATTCGGTAGGCTGCCCGGGCCTTCCAGTTTTTTGAGAACTGGTGTTCCCACTGAACGCTTGCGCTTCGGGATTCCATGCTTGACCCATAGAACAGCACTTCGGTGGCAGAACGGTAAAAGTCGAGAAGCACCGCGCGGTCGAGGTTGCTAATTTGGGCGTCGAACACAACGCTTCCGGGGTAGTAGTTGTGGACGTAGTTCCACACACCAGAGAGGCTGGCTGTCGTTCCGGATTCAATATTCTGAGTGCTGCCCCAAGGATTCACGGCGTGGTTGACGGATCGGGCGCTTGCAAACTTGCCCAGTGACTCGACGGCTGGCATCGCCATGCGGAATCCGCGTCCGTAACCCCCTCGAAAGGTGACGCGGGGAGTTGGGGCGTAGCGCAAGTGAACGCGTGGACTGTACTGAAGTCCCGCAATCGAGTGGTAGTCGACACGGGCACCCATTACGGCGGTCAACTTGGGCGAGGGCTCAAACGTCCATTCGCTGAACACACCAGGAGCAGATTCGACCCAAATGTCGTCGTGGGCGAGACCTGGATGGTGCCAGTCGGTTACGTACCGGTCCAGTGACCAACTTACCCCAGAGGTCTGTGACCACTTGACGCCCCCCTCGCGAATCAGAACCTGAGCCATACCTCCGCGCTGGTCTCCTTCGAGAAACTGGCTTTGAGCAAGGTCTAAGGGCCCAAGGCGCGCATCCATAGACTGCTGGTAGGCATGCACAATGATGCCGACACTCATGTCGGGATCATCGGGGTTGACCCAGCCCGTTTTTGAGGTAAATGCGGTGCGGCGTTGGGCTACAGACGAGGTCCAGGCCACGCTCGGTGCGTCAGCCCCTAACTGCCCACCTTCGCGGGTGTCCTGCATTCCGTGCAGGGTAAAAATGCCTTCCCAACCGTTTTGCCCCCAGTAGCGCGCGCGGAGCATTCCGTTGAGTTGACCCCCGAGCGCATTGTCGGCGAAACCATCCATGTTCATGTCCCTAAACCAGCGGGTTTGGTTGGCGTGAAGGAGGGTTCCGACGCTCCACTTGGCATTGAGGCGCTGCGCGAAGTCGCCGTTTAGTTCCATGCGCCCTGCATTGCTGAGGTAGGCATTGGCGCTGGCCCGTCGCGGGTTCTCAGAACTAATCCCTTCGTCAGGCTTGATCAGTTCGACGTTGACTTGGCCAGTCATGCTCTCAAAACCGTTGGTTACGGCACCAATTCCCTTGGTTAACTGAATACCTTCGACCCAAGTTCCGGGAACAAACTGTAGCCCGCTGTTGGCGAGCAAACCGCGCACGAGCGGAGTCATTTCAGTCTGAATCTGTGCATACTTGCCGTCGAGACCGAGCAACTGAATTTGGCGCGTCCCCGTCACCGCATCGGTAAACGCGGCGTCGATGGACGGATTGGTTTCAAAGCTCTCTGAAAGGTTGCAGCAGGCGGCCTTCTTCAGTTCGCCCCGTCCGATCGAGGTGGTAAGGGTGGCGGAACGGGCCTGAACCACCGCATCGGGGGCCTCAGACCGCACCACGACCTCGTCAATGGCGACGACGCTGTCGCGCACCTGAGCCTGTGCAGCGGCCGCGGCCAAGATCCACAGGCCAACGGCCAAGGTCTTAGTGGTCATTCAGTTCCCGGTACTTGCAGCATTCGTGGACTTTGGCGTAGTCTTCTTCTTTGGCCTTGACCTTTTTGGTATCGTGGCCCACTCCTGCTACGATTTCGTGGAGTCGCTGTTCGGTGAGTTTTTTGCTGTTGAAGGCCACCTTGACCTGGTGGGTCTCGGTCGACCAGTCGGCGAAGCGCACTCCGGGGGTATTCAAAAGGGCAGTTTCGATGCGCTTTTCGCACATTCCGCAGACTCCGTCTACCCAAAATGTTACCTCAGAACTCTGCGCCCAAGCAGAACCAGAAACTAGTAACCAGAAACCAACAATGATCTTTTTCATACTAATTGAATGGGTTTTGAAAGAGCGTATCGCTCTCAATTGATGTATCGGTAAGGGCGTTCAAAAACGCGACGAGCGCAAGGCGCTCCTGTAGGTTGAGCCCCAGCCCACCAGACCGAATGATGTCGCCCATGGCTGGATCAATGTTGGGAGAATTGGCGTGGGTTCCGCTGTTGTAAAAGTCCACGACCTGCATCAGTGTTTGAAAGCGGCCGTCGTGCATGTACGGCGGGGTGTATGCGATGTTGCGCAGTGACGGAACCTTAAACTTACCCAAATCGTTCGGATTGCCCGTAACTCCGCCAAGCCCGGGGTCAGTGATCACCGTGTCAAGTCCATTGTTCATGAACTTGTGGTTGGTAAACAGGGTTCCGCCGTGGCAGTGAAAGCAGTCGGCTCCGCGAAGTGGGGAATTGGGATTGGCCTCTCCGTTAAAGAGCTGCATGCCGTGCTGCTCTTCTGGGGTGAGGCTTTCAAGGCCGCGGGCAAAGCGGTCAAACTTGCTCGAGCCGCTCATGATGCTCAGCATAAACTGCTCAGCTGCCAAGCCGAGTTCTTCAGCCGTGATGGTCTTGACCCCGAATGCCTTCCAGAAGAGGTCGCGGTAGGTGGGGCTCGCATTGAGCTTTGCGAGTACGGCCTCGACGCTGTGGTCCATTTCGCGCGGATCCTGAATCGGAACCAACGTAAGGTCGCGCAGCATCGGACTGCGGCCATCCCAAAAGAATGCGGTGTGGTAGGCCAGGTTGTGGAGCGGCATACTGTTGCGGTCTCCGACAGCCCCGGTGATTCCGGTTGAAAAGCGCAAGCCGTGGTCGGTCATACCAAAGCTCGTATTGTGGCAACTTCCGCAGCTTTGCGTCGAGTCGCGCGACAAGATGGGATCGTAAAACAACCTGCGGCCGAGCAGTACGCCCTCGACGGTCAATGGGTTGTCTTCGGGAATCGGGGGTGGAGGGAAGCCCTGCGGCACATTGAGCGCAAAAGGGGTGGTGGGTGGAGGATTCTCACCACAACCCACAGCCACTAAAGCGATTAGTGCAAGCGCGAAGTACTTCATTTCACATTTTCAAGGGCAACCCAACTGAACGAGTGGCTCACATTTTCAGAGATTCGGTGGGCGACTCCGCCATCAAAACTGCTGTGTGAAAAAGCACCATCTTCAGAAGGACGAACCTCATGTAACGCATAAAACAGCTTTTCGGCATTCCAGTTCAGTACAAGACGGCGCGGACCACGCAGGTCAAGTACGCCGTTGAGCACCACGGGCATACGGTTTTCCATATTGGCAATGTGGTAGAGCCATGGTTCGCGGGCGCCGTTGTTTTGGTAGAATCCTTCGATGGCCATAAACACATAGCCGCCCTGCCAGCCCCAGTGCAGGTTGTTCACCGTTGGGTTGAGCGGGTGCCCGACCTTCCATTGTGAGGGGTCGCCAAAGTTTCGCGCAGAATCAAGTCCTACCGTGAATGCAATCCCTATGTATTCGGCTTTAGGAATGTTGTCTGGAATGGTTACGGTCCACGGCTTGTTCTTGGTAAAGAAGGCGTAGATCGGATCACCAGCGTCGTCGACCAGCGGGAGGCGGCTGCCATCCTCTTGAATCAACGCGAATTCTGAAAGGATCATATCGGCGCGCTCCACCAGAAATGTGTCGCCTGTCTCGGGCTGCACAAGCGTCATACTGCTGTAGGCGAGATCCTGGCCGTTCCACTTGGGCTGAATGCTCAACTGAAGCGAAACTTCGCTGCCCTCTGGGGTACATGCCGCAGTAAGTGCGGCGATGGCTGAAAAAAGTACAAAGTTTCGCATGGTGGTAAAGTTACGTTACCGAACTTCGTACCATGACCGTGCCAAAACCCGCCTGGAAGCTTTCGAAGTCCGAATACCTTAAAATAGGCATTTTAGGGGCAATTTTCGTGACCGGAGTCACCACGGCCTACCTCATTCAGCGCCCGGAGCGGCAGCTTCCCATACTCAACCCGTCGGATTTGAATCCGGCACTCGTCGCCGACAGCTTGGAGGGCAAGGGCATGGACCACCACGTGGCGGACTTTGAGTTGGTCGACCAAACGGGAACCCGCCGCAGTGCGCGCGACGTAGAGGGTAAAGTCCGGATTGTCAGCTACTTTTTTACCACGTGCCCGACCATTTGCGTGGATATGGCGGCCGGCTTGCGCAAGGTCCAAGACGCCTACGCGGGTGACGACCGGATCCGAATTCTTTCGCACACTGCCATGCCTGAGTACGATTCGGTGCCCATTTTGGCGGACTACGGGGACCGCAACGGCTGCAACCCCGCGCAGTGGTGGTTACTCACGGGCAAGCCCGAGGAACTCAATCGCCTTGCCCGCACTAGCTACTTTGCCGTGCTCGAAGAGGGCCAAGGGTGGGACGAGCACTCGTTCATTCATACCGAAAACCTCGTGCTTGTCGACTCCCAAGGGCGCCTGCGCGGCTACTACGACGGTACCGACCCTAAGGCAGTGGAGCAACTGATCAACGACATACCCTTGCTGCTGCCCGATGCCCGCTAACCAGAGCCCCTT
The DNA here is from genome assembly GCA_039805405.1 of Bacteroidota bacterium. GTDB lineage: Bacteria > Bacteroidota > Bacteroidia > Flavobacteriales > Schleiferiaceae > TMED14. Next base: position 1,271 of record JBDLUG010000026.1, on the reverse strand, counting down.
GCGCGTTGCGCTCGTTCAGTACGGCATCGCTTGGTGCGATCCAGAGGCCAATTTTGCGAAGATTCGCTCGCTGCTTCCGGCGGCAGGGAGCGTCGACGTGCTCCTGCTGCCCGAGGCCTTTGCCACGGGGTTTGCGACACCGCAGGCGCGCGAGGTCGCGGCTCGAAGCACTCAAGCAATCGACTTTTTAATCACGCTTGCTTCGGAACTCCAGTGCGCCGTGGGCGCATCGGTTTTTGTGCCCCACGAATCGGGCAAGGTGGCCAACCGCTTTTTTTGGGTCGAACCCGACGGAACCACCACCACCGCAGACAAGCGCCACCTCTTTGCGGTTGCGGGGGAGCACCGCGACTTTGAACGCGGAACCGAACCCGTAGTCGTTACCTGGCGCGGGTGGCGCCTTCGCTTGGCGGTCTGCTTTGACCTTCGCTTTCCGGTATGGTTGCGCAACACGCTCGATGCCGACGGCAAGCCTGCCTACGACGCATTACTCGTGGTGGCCAACTGGCCAGAGGCTCGTGAAATTGCGTGGACCACGCTTCTGGCGGCTCGAGCCATGGAAAACCAGTGCTATGTGGCCGGCGTGAACCGCGTGGGCACTGACGGATTCGGAGTGGGCCACAGCGGAGCGAGCCGCATCGTTGGGCCGTGGGGAGACATCTTGGCCGAAGGAGCGCAGAACCAGGAATCCTGTGTTACTGCCCAATGGGATCCGGTCCACTTGGCTGCGGTGCGGAAGCGGTTCCCGTTTCTTGAAGACCAGGATCCGTTTGAAGTGCTGGGGATGCCACCGGAAGCCACTGGCGCTCCACCGTCCAGCCCACAGTAACCTCGATCGCTTCGGGATCCACGATCGGTGTTTCGGCTTCAGTTCGCGTCCACCAGTTGGGGGCGTCGCACAGGCCATTCTCATTGAGGTCAACAAAACTCTGCAGCGCATACTTGCCGGGCTTCAGCCCTTCGAGCGTCCACGAATTGGTGCCGGAACCGCGCCACACCACGATCCCGTCGCGCCGCAGCTCGTGTACCCAAGGTGCATCGTCGGTGTTTGGGGCCACGGTTAGCTTGAGGACCCCAGACGAGTCCGCGGGAAGCTGACGAAAGAGGGCGAGACTGTCGGGCTTCACATTGGGGTCCGCTAGCCACAGTACCAGGCTGTCTCCGGGGGTAACGTGTTCCGAAAACCACGCGACCGGCGACTTTTCGCCGGTTCCGAGTTGAAGATTGCCGTCGGGGTCACTGAACGCAAAGATTTGGTAGCTGCCGTCGGC